>CANRHG010000005.1 GCA_947630385.1 uncultured Eubacteriaceae bacterium | reverse complement strand
ATCAAAAGTATTACTCAGATAATCTCGTGGTGTATTATGTATAGTAGGGATAAATTGTTCATGCATTATTTCAATTCCACCACGAACGTAATCATGAAAGAGTTCTAAATTTTTCTTCATTTCTTCTTCGTTGTCAGGCAAACTGTCAGCCCGAAAAGCTCGATCTATTCGCTGTTCAGAAGATAAATCAGTAGTTTCATCCAAAAGCATAACTAACCGATAAAGAAAAATACATTTATCACGTTCCTTAGAAAAAGTATCGGCAAATATTCTAATCTTATCTTTTGATTCCTTATCCTCTTTGGCTGTTTTTTTATAAAGTAAACCGAATATGGCTCCAGTCATATAAACATCGATCATACGATTGAAAGGTTTAAAAGTAGTTTGATTATCGGAATCACTATCGTCTTCTTGATTTTTTTTCGTAGAATTGTCGTCTTTTGGTTTCGCAAGATCTTTAACATAGGTAGCGTGTTTTCCATGAATTTGAATATCTTTTTCAAACATAATCTTTCCTTCTTTTAGTTGACTAGTTAGATAGAAGGGTCAAAGTTTCGCTTTTTTTATTTAGATTATATAGTTTGCCAATTCGATCGTAGAGCACTGGTTCAGCGTAGTTCCAATCTTTTTGCATAACAAACATAATAACTTGTTCCGCAATTTTGGGTAGAACTTTTGAAATATTAGCAGTATGGATTTCATCAGCATTCGAAAATGGAGCATCCATAACTAAAGGATAAGGCTCAGAAGTTAAGTTAATTTCATCTTCAGAAGACTTTTCATTAACTTTATTTTTTGCCAAAGATACTAATCCAGAAATAAAAGCAAAATTTTTTACCCGGTTAGATCCTTCCGATTCTCCAGAAGCAATTTCTTGATCGGAAACAGAAGCCATAAGTTTCACATTATAATTAGAGTCGATATTAACACGGCGTTGTCCGTGATACATAGATTTAAAAATCTCATTTACTTTATCCTCTAAATCCTTACGAAGAGTTTTTTCTTTATCCTCGTAAAGTTTTTCTAACTTTTCTTTAATAGTTCTAGCATACTGAATGAGTATAGCTTTTTTATGATTTTCTTCTGAAGTTTTTGAGAGTTCATCGAGTTCGTCTTCAGCTTCTTTTATAGTTTTTTCGTTTTCCCACTTTTGCTTTTCTAGCTTTTCCTTGTTTTTTCTTAAGTTGTTAAGACGTTTTTGAACTTCCAAAAGTTGAGATTCATAAGGACTCATATCTTCTTGATCTTCAATTTTGTAAGTATACTCCTTAATTTGCTCTTCGTCTAAATCAACTGAATTTTCTAAAGATAAAATGAAATTACGATCATCTTCAAATTTTTCGTAAAAATGATTTCCCATTTCAGAATTACTATTAAGATCTTTAATGAAGAACCGAACAGTGTTTCCAACAGATTCTGGAGGAACAAAAGAAAGCTCTTTAATTAAATGTTGGTAGGCTTCGTCATCTTTATTAATTTTTTGACCGCATAAGCAATATCCGCGTTCAATCAATTCCATAATAGTAGATCTAGTTACGTCAGGCACACCTTTATCGTCTATATTTACTTCTTTAAGTAAGGACTGGGTCTTTTCAAACAGTGGTTGAGCAAAAAAATAAAGACCATGTTTACTGAAATCTTTAAAAAAGCTCTTAATCCTGTCTGAGATAATATTATTATTGGTTTTTACTTTTCTCTCTAATTTTTCTATTTTTTTTTGATAATCGGCTGTTTCTTTATTTGTCCGCAAAATCTCTCGAATTTCTTCTTCTACATTTTCATATTTAGATATTTCCTGCTCACAGTTTTTTAATCTTTCACTTATAGATTCGAGTGCAGTATTAGAAGAATTAATTGAATCTTGCGCTTCTTTTATTTTTATATTACTTTCGTGATTTATTGATTGATAAAGTTTGCCTATTGCCGAATTCTTTTTTTTATTATCTCCAAGGTGTTTAATAGCGCTATCAACTTCAGCCAGCCCTAATAAACCTTTAACAGCTTCTGAGATATCCCGTTTTTCACTAATACTATCAACACGTTCAGTATCAAAAAAGAAATATGAAGATAAATCTTCTGGCAAAATTGTATTGATAACATTTTTTATTTCTAAGGGATCAACAGACTTCGTTTGGCCATCTACTTGTTTATAAGAAACTTTAACTTTCGAGCTCGGACTACTGTTGACTTTTCCGTTATTTCGTTTATAGTTTTGAGTTCGTGTGATAGTATATTCTGTTCCATCATGAAGGACTACAACTTCAATTTCAACGTCGTGATTTTCTCCGTCTTCCATTGAATAATAAAGATCATAATTTAATAAAATGTCTGGGTTTTCCTTAAAATTTACTTTATCGTAAAAACACCAGTTAAACGCTTGTAATATTGTAGTTTTACCAAAAGTATTATTTCCGAGTATAACGGTAACGTTTTTTTCAGGATCCAGAGAAAAATCTAATTTTGTAGTTCCAAGAAACTGACGGAAATTCTTTATTTTTAGTGATTTTATTAACATTTTTTACCTTAATAGTTTTTAGTCGCTTCATCTTCTATAATTTTTACAATAATATTAGCCATATCTTTCGGTCTTTTTTCACGTGTTTTTTGATTTATTCGCTCTTTTTTAAGAATTCTACGAATCATATTCATAACGCGTTTATTTTCAAGTTTCTTTTCGGTTGTGTCGTTATACAAATTCTTCTTCCTCCTCGAAATCATATTCTATTCCGTAAACTTCTTGTATTTTTGAGATTAAAGAATCAGAATCGAAAGGATTTTCAGCAATTTCAGCAAAATCTTTTATACGGACTATTTCTCTTTTTGCTAAAGATTTTACACTTTCAATAACGTCTAGATTATATTTATCTACATCTTCAAAGGGAATCGGAAGTGTAACAAAATCATATATAGTAGCAAATTGTTTGCCGGGAAACTTTCTTAGGACTCTTCCTCTTCTTTGAATATACTCTTTAGGATTCGTACTACTAGCTAAAATAAAAGCAGTTTTTATACTTGGAATATCAATTCCTTCATCAAGACAACGAATTGCAGCCAATGCTTGAAGGTGAGTTCCCTCCGCAAAATCTTCTTTAATTTGTTCTCTTTCTTTAGCCTTTTCTTCAGAAGTGAATTTAGATATTCTCATATTTAAATCGTTTCCTACTAAATCAACAATAATATCGATTTGCCTTGCTTCGTCTTTCGGTGGTTCATTTTCTTTATATGAGATGTCATGTATTGTAGTTGCTCCACAATAAATAAGAATTTTGTTATCATTTTGATATTCTTTTAAAATTTCTTTAAGAGTACCTATTTTATTTTGTGCGCCAGCAACAATTCGAGCTCTTTTTATGAGCTGCATTTTTGTATAATCACTAAGTTCTATTTTTCCATCTTTATTTCTAAAAATACTTTTTTTAATTTTTGAAGTTAAATCAAGGTACTCGTCGAGTTCCTCTTCGTTAAGTGAAACTAATATTGGATAATAGTAATAAGGAGTCAACATGCTATTTTCTATAGCTTCCTTAAGCGAATATTCAATACACTTTTCATTAAAATAATCGTAGAGAATTTGAGTTCCTTCGGGATCTCCATGCCGATCTAAAGTAGCAGAGAGTGCTAGGCGGTATGGGATATTTGGAAGTAGGGTTTTTCTAAGATTTTGAGCTCCAAAGTTATGAGCTTCATCAACGACTATGACAACGTTTCCATTTAATTTTTTTATTAAATCTTGTACATAGTTTGAAGAGAAAGTAGCATTTGTTGTAACCATACAAAAATGATCTTGAATATTCAGATTAAAGCTTTGCACTGCTCTCTTTAGACGTTTCTTCCAGTTGCGTTGTGACGAAGCAGAATAACAAATGATTGGTTTCATTCCAAAAGCTTTAATATCTTTAACCCATTGTTCAACTAAATGTTGAAAAGGACAAACAATAATTACCGCAAGTCTTTGATTTTTTTCTTCATAAAGTTTTGCTATAGCTCCTAGAGCAGTATAGGTTTTACCGGTACCTGTAGCCATATCAAAAATACCTACATATTCATGGTTTGCCCAGTTTTCGATTGCCTCGATTTGGTATGGTCGTAATTTAACTTCTTTTGGAATTCTTGGACCAACAGTTACTGTCGGCTTATTCTCATTATTAATCTCTTTAAGAAACTCTTCATCTAGAGCAGTATCTATTTGATCGTTTAATTTATAGCGGTGTAATATCTCTTCATTTATTTCGGGAAATTCCATTACTTTTATACCTTGTTCACAATTTCTCCACATAGCTTCAAAAGCGGCTCGCTTTGTAGAGACTCGACTAGCATCCTGCGACCAAGACGTAAAAACGTCGATAGCCTCATAGTTAGACATAAACGCATTCGCGCTTTCATTCATAGAACCGGAGAAAGCAACTGTATTATTCTCCTTGTCAGAAATTAATCCTAACTTTTCATGAAATAAGCCCACTCCGTTTTCATCTTCTAAAAAAGCAATTTTAATTTGGAGACGTCCTGCAGCTATTAAGTTACTTAACAAATTCAATCTTGCTTCTTCAAATTTTCCTTTAGGCTCTTGCAATTCGCGGATTAAAGCTTCTTTTATTACTTCGTCTCGTCGACGAAGCCCATCATTTATGGCTTCAATATCTTCTGTTGAGAGTCGCGGGGAAGCAATTATTTGAATAGAGCCGCCGTTTTCAATTAGTCCGCAAATACCACTAGTTAAAGCAACAAGAGACGAAGATGAAAAGAAACCAACTGCTCGTTGATAACTTACGGCTTGTTTAAGGGCTGGATTATAAAAATCTCGAACTACGTCATCTAGTTTCGATCGGTACTCTGTCTTAAAATCTAAATCTGTTAAATTCATTTATTTCGATTATAAGTTGATCTCGATATCGTCAAGAGCCTTTTTCAATTGATTAAAATCTTCGTCATTAGTCATTGTATTAACACTAAATCTTACAGTTCCTTCAGGATAAGTTCCAAGAAATTGGTGGGCTCTGGGAGCGCAATGCAAGCCTGACCGTATGGATATATTTCGATCGGCGAATACTTTTCCTGCACTATCGCTACTTAGTCCATCAATTAAACAAGAAACTATCCCAACGTATTTTTGGTCACTATCATTACCAATTACTGTTATAAAATCGTAATTATTAAAGAGATCAAGTAACCTGTCACGACGTTGTTTTTCGTCAAAATAAAGTTGTTTTATAGTTTTTTTGTCAATCCATTTTAAGGCCGCATTTAAGCCGGCTATACCAGCGATATTTAAGGTTCCCATTTCATATTTTTCGGGAAGAGATTCAGGCATTTCTTGATTAGCAGAATCGTACCCGGTTCCTCCGTAAAGAACTGGGGGTAGTTCAAAAGAAGATTTCATCAAGAAACCCGATATACCCGTTGGTCCAAACAAAGTCTTATGGCCGGCAAACACAGCGAAATCAACAGTTTCAAGACCAGCATTAAATTCGACTAAACCAGCAGTTTGAGACATATCTACTAGAGTTACTGCATTATATTTTTTTGCTAAATTAAAAATCTCTTCAACTGGAGCTACTAAACCTATAACGTTACTAGCATGACTTACGATTACAAAATCTGGGTTTATTTCTTCAAATTGATATTTAATTTTTAAAAGATCGTATTCAAGCAGATCTGAAACGGCTAGTTCTATAACGTTTATTTGTCCTGTCTTTTCAAATTCGTAGAGAGTTCGTGTAACAGCATTGTGTTCGAAAGGACTGATGTATATATTTTTAACTCCCTTTTTTATAACTCCTTGAATTATCATATTAAGAGCTATAGTAGCAGTAGGAGTAAATATAACTTCCTTAGAAGGACAATAAAGAAGTTGTTTAATTAAAAAGCGAGTCTCATCAACTATATTTTTAGCGTTAGTAGATAGAGAATAGATTCCTCTGCCAACATTTCCTCCAAATTCTCGATAAAATTTGTTCATAAAAGAATAAACTTCATCTGGTTTAGGATAAGTTGTCGCAGCATTATCAAAATAAGCCATAAGCTTTCCTTAACAAAGCGTTCTTAAAACTTCCATTACAATTTGACGTTTCTCTTGTTCGGAAATTGAACGACCCATTGAATCAAGAGAATCGGTTAATTGATTAAATAATAAATGACCACGTTTTGAAATTTCAACTTGATCGAATCGTTTAATAGTAGAATTTCCGTCCTTATCAGAAAAAGTTATTTGATAACTTGAAAGATTTTCACTTGTTTGAGTAGGTATTTCACTTCTAAATTCTTTTGCTGTTTTTATAAACTTTTTAACGTTTTGAAAATACTGGTCAATTGTACGACTATTCCAATCCTCAATTCTCAAGCCCGTTACTTGACGAGCAAGACGAGTTATAAGTAAATCTTCATCGTTTGATGCTTTTGTTAAAATTTTTAGAAATTGATCTGTACCGTCAGAAAAGAGCTGTTCAAAAACTTTTGGGTCAAGTTTTTCACACCAATCTTTTACAACAGAAGTAAAAGTTGGTGTTAAGCCAACTTTACCGAATGTCGAATCAGAAAATAAGGCTTTAGTTTCCGAAATTAAAAAAGTTTTTAATTGATCTAATAAGTCGTCAAATGCTTCTTTAGTTAAAATAACTTCTTTAGCTAATTCTAGATAATTATTACAATTAAAGATCTTAGGTATTTTCTTGAATAACAATTCAGAACCGCTTAAATTCCGACGCAAGAATCTAACCATCTGAAGTTGTGGCCTCTCAAGTTCTTTTCCAATAGGATTTTTAGTAATTTCTTTCGAATATTTTGGAAGATCCATATACCAACGATAGATTGCTTTAGCTACGTAATCATAAGAATTTTCTGATTTTTCAGCTTTAATTATATAATCTTTGAAAGCTTCTTCTAACTGAGCAACATATTCTTCTTTCTCAGGATTCCAATCTAAATATTCAAGAGTATATAAATTTGGTTGACTATTGATTTGAGTTAGAAGATCTGCATTTAAAGGAACAGGCCCAAAACGATCATTTATTATAATTTCTTGACGGTGCTTATGAATAACTGCGGCCAAATAAATGGGAATAACTCCTTGACGTAATCCGAAATTCTCTTCAGGTGATGTTAATTTATAATAAAGATCGGAAAAGTTGATTCGTTTTTCTTTACGGGCTTTTGAAATAAAGTCTTCAATTGTCTTTAACAAATGACTCATCCTTCCGTCTGAAGGGGATAAATTAATTTCAACTTTATTATTATTTTCTTTTAATATTCCTGTTCTTATTAAAGTACTTCGCATTATAGAAACTTCCTGTCCATTACCTGTAAGTCCTAAATTAGGTTCAAGTTCATTACGAAGTAAAGCCCCAACAATCTTTGTACGACTTTTTTTTGTAACATTGGTGATTTCGTTTTTATTTATGGCTTCATTATTTATAATTGGAGTTTTATCATAAGCTTCTTCACAGATTTTAGAAATTAAATTTGCTAATTCTGACTTACGATAGATATTTACAATTTCTCCTTTATGAAAATATAAAGATTGAAAATTTTCAGGATGAGTGTAAAGCTGAATATGATTTAGAATAACTTCCTGAAGATCTTCAAACACCATTTCATATTCGTCTAATAGTATAGGATCTTCTGTAACTTGTTCTATAAGTTGTTTTACTGCAGCAAATTCAAGAATTATATTTTCGATATTTCTATAATGTCTTGGGACTACAAAAATACAACGATTAAAGCTTTTGGTATTTTCAAGAATCTTTATAATTTCTTGTAATTGGGTCTCACTTTCCGGAATTATGCCATAAACAACACCATCCGCTTTAAATAATTCACTTTTTTTGTTCCAATCAACGTTTTCATCGACTTCGCTACCAGATATGAACTCGAAAGCGAAATAACGAGTCATTTCATAATTTTGATTGTAGCGTGAAGGATATAGGTAATTATCAAAATTAGAAGTATTAAGAATATCTTTTATAGAAACTTTACCTTTTTGGATTTCTATCTGATCCCTAATTTTCTGTCGAAAATCAATTCCTGAAGACTTTTTTAGTCTTAGATAGCCGTTACTTTGTTTTAAGTAAATAATTAATTCTTTTTCGATTAATTCATCGATTGTTTTTTCAATTTCATCAATACTATAAGAGTCGGAGTAAATATTTACTAACTGTTCTTTAGTAGGACTTAATCTTTCAAATTGTTCAAGAATATAGATTAAAGCTAAAGATTTTATAATTTTACTACTAAGAGTTTTATTAGGGATCTGATTCAAAATTGTATTCGCTAAAATATAAATATCATGTATTTCTTCTAAATATAATTCTTTCTGAAACAGTGGTTCAAAATAATCGTAAATTAAATCTGGAGTTACAAGTTTAAAGTCATTTTCGTAATCATCTAGAAAAGAAGATAACGTATTTCTTTCGTCAGCTGAAAGAAAAGTAAAAAGAGTTCTTTCGTTTTGAGCTACCCGCTCTGATAATCGTGGCAAAATAAAAGTCGAAACAGGATGAAGTGGAAAACAGTCTTCAACAATCGCTTTAATTTCGTCTTTTTTTATATCTGCAAAAATCTGATGATTATAGTAATGTGATAGTAGGTTTTGAAACTCTTCCGAATAAGACTTGCGAAATTCTTTCCAATTTGATTCATTGTGTTGAATAACTGAAGCCATAACTTCGTAAGTTTGATTGGAACTATCGTTTAAATGAATATGTTTAAAGCGTTCCGATATACCACGCCATCCGTCCGTTTTTTCTTTAGGAAGTTGGTCTATATAATTTGAAATTTCTTTATGAGAAATTAACAATAGATGCAATTGTAAATCACCGCTTCTGCAACATTTTTCAGCAAAATCTTGAAGCATTTTTGTATCGCTAAGAGAAGCGTCTTTAATATTAGTTTCTAGAAATTTGCTAAATTCATCATAAACAACATAGATTCCCGTATAGCCAAATGCTTTAAGACTTTTAGCTACACTTTCATAAAGTTCTATTACATCAAAATCCAAGAAAGGATTAAACGTACTACCGGAAGTAAGGTTCGGATAGATGCGCTCAAAAATTTGATAAGCAGAAGTATCGTAAGTTTCTAATCGTTCTATAAAAATGTTAATTGGACTATCTATCATAGATAAAAATTTTTTATAGGTTTCAGGAAATTCTTCTTTCCAACGATTAATAGTACTAACTGCAGCCGTGTAATTAGTTTCAGGCATTAAATTCAATAAATCATGTTCGAGTAAAGTTCTATGTAAAGAAGATAAAAATGCCTGAGTTAAATTAACGTTAGATCCACTTATTACGACAGGTAGAATCTTATTATCACTTTCATAGTAATTTTCAATTAATTGCTTTAATTTAGTGTTTTCATCTTTATTGATTTTTGGAAGCAATTTTTCGAAAAGTGATAAATCTCGTTTCATTAAGATAGATAGAATAGTAAGCAGAATGTGAGATTTACCTTTGCCATAAGCCCCAATCAAAATTCTAGAACGATCTGAGGAGTTTTTATTAGTGCTTAAAAGAATGTCTTCTAACAATTCAAGTGATGATTTTGTAGGAATAAAATTTTTTAATTTTTCAGCATCTCCAAAATCATAATTAATGTTAATTGCATGTTGAAAACCTGAAGAAACAGAGATTAAGTCTCTCATATTAAGCACTCCTCAAGTCATGATTTTCAATAGATTTATAGTAACGTTCTACGCAATCTAAAAAACTTAAATCTTCTTGTATGGTTATTACATCCAAGCCAGCTGTACGGTTAATTTTTATCAAATTTAATTTTTCAATACGGTAAAGAACATCCAACATTGTTATAGAATCTAAGTTAAATACTTTTCCAATATTACATGGTGAGGTTAAAAGTTCACTTAAAGTTATTTCTTTACGATTTTTAGCGTTATCTACAATAACCGCTAGCACGATATATGGGTTAAGAGTACTGCCAACAGGAATACTTTTTTTATAAATTTTTTGTTTCTTATTAAGTAGGTCAACTAAGCCGAGTTCACCTAATGGGCAGTCTATATTATTTTCAGGAGAAATTTTCCCCGGATTGGACTTATAACGAGGTAAATAAGTATTAATTATGCACTGAAAGTCATCAGTTAGTGAACGAAGAGCATAAGTAGCTCCGTTTTCATTCATCGTTATATATTTCTGGAGTGCAATAATAAAGTCATCTCGGGTAAATTGCGACATTGAAAACTCGTTAAAGAAAAAGTACCAAGCTGTTGCTTTTTCTTTTTGTGAAGCTAATTGATATTGCAATAGATAAAGTGTTCCAAGTTCTTCAATATATTTATCGTACTTGTACACTAATTTGCCAAAATCGGTAAAGCTTTGTAAACGTTTACCTTTTGTAGGCTCAAAAGTCAGACCAACCACTTGTAGCCAATATCTTAAAGATTTAACCATATTAGCTCCGATGCCAAAGACATCCATGGGATTTTCGTCATGAGAAATAAAAACGTCGGCTTTATCGTGAACTTTACGCATTCCTTTACTAAGCCAACCTTTCCTTATGAAAAACGTTTCATGAGCTCGAAATTTCAATTACTTCACTTCCAAATTTTATTAATTTTACTTTGTACGTAAATATTTATCCATCATGCATCCGCCTCTTAAAAATTTAGCATTCATACATTTTTTACAACCGATACATTTCTCTGGATCAATATAATAAGAATCTCCAACAATTGAAATAGCACCTTGTCGACAAATCGATTCACATTTAAGGCATTTTCTACAAGCGTTGTATTTTTTTATTTGATAAGCTACCATTCTCTGTAGATCTTCGTGATTTATTATATTCATCGCTTTTATTTTTACTGCATAATCGAAATCACTTTGATCAAATGGTTGAATCGAAAGAATGGGAACATTAGTAGATCTATCGAGAATAATGGTCTCTTGTATTATTTTCTGTCCTAATTCTGGAGCGATTTTTCCGAAAGGAACAAACATATTAATTAAATCATCACTATAGGGTTTTAATAATTGATAGATCTTTGCGTTTTCTTCGGTAGTACAGTTAGTAAAACGGATTTTTACGTCTTTAGCACTAGCTAAGCCATTTCCTCCTTGGCGGGCTTTCCATTTACCTTCATCTATATAAGTTTCCGGATCGGGTTTCCCAATTTCTCTAGCGAAATCTATAAGAAAAGAGCGCCATTTTTTAGATTCTTCAGGTAAGTAAATTTGTGAAAGAAATTGTGAATGTTGATTATTATTTGGACAACACCAACACCCAACCCGATCGTAACCAAGACGATAGGCAAAATTAAAATCTAGCTTTTCCGTTAATATATAGAGCCAGACGTCTAAGTCTTTCCAAAAGAAAATTGGAGAAGCTACGGTTTGTTGTTGAATTTTGACAGACTCCGTATTTTCCTCAATGCGATTGTATTTACTCCGGCTTACTGATTCGGATTTACGAATTCCATAAAATGTTAAAATTTGCTGATTTCGATATAAACTGTTAATGATTCTTGAAATCGGACCAGTTTTAAACATCGAACAGCACCATCGCATCATCCGCGCTGGTGGACCAATATCTTTACATACATCGAAGAAATCTTGGTCTTCATTTTTGGCAATTTGAAATATTGCTAATGGATGATCGTTTCTAAAGCGTTTTGAATAGTCAAGAGTAGTTGGAAATTCCAAGGTAGTATTTCCAAAGATGTGGACTAAGCTAGGATTACTTAAGGCCTTAGTGACTAAGTCAGTGGTTACTGTCGAGTCCTTTCCACCAGAGAAAGAAATAACGATATTTTCCTCTTCAAAATTATTTGCAGTTTCTCTTATAAAATTAGACGCTTCTTCTTTTAGGTAGGAAAACCTCGATTGATTTGCTTTAATAAAATCAGTAATATTTTTAGTAAAATATGTATAATCTATTAAATCAGAATATTTTGAAATTTTTTCACTTATATTTTTTGTATCCGTTTCAGTAAACGTTTTATTGGGAAAAGCAATTGGTTTTCCATCTATGAAGTATCTATTGTTCACAGACCAAATAGATTGTTGCATTAGATCTGTTGGATTCTTATTTAACAAGCTAGCTAACAAAAGCCGTTCTTCAGGAAAAACTGGTCTTAGATCAGATGAAAGATAACGAGTTTGATTTCCACAAACAGGACAAATTCCTTTATCAATAGCGTTAGTCAGATTGAGAATTGGAATCTTGCATTCATCGCAAAAAAAGATCTCAATTGGAATTTCTTCACTTGTTGGTGTGTTGCACACGGGACAATGAGTTTCATTAGTCTCTAAGTTGCAGTTTTTGCACCACATCTTTTTATAAACTCCTTTCTTCGCTCAATTCTTACCAACGTAGAAGCTCCTTATTCTTTAGCTTTATATTTTCTTTTTAATTGTTATTATCGTGAATAAGAAAATTTTACAATTATTTTCCGAAATAAGAAAGACTGTATTTAAAGGAATAAATCTCTTGAAAACAGATCGTAAAAAGAACTTATAACTGACTCGGCTCTTTAGAAGATAAATTATGATATAGGAGACAAAGATAAAGTGTACCTCATGACAAGGACAACTTGATTACAGAGAAAGATCAATTTAATTAGATATATCTTTTGCTGCTATATAACCGTCAAGCCGATCCTTAAAAATTTCATAGGTATAGGTTCCGCCTGGATGTGGTATAGCAAGGCCAATTTGCGGGTTGAACATATCCCGCTGAAGAGCGATTCTCACCGATTCCTGAGACATTTCAAGAAGCATGGCCGCTTGAGCTACTGAGTACTTCTTTGCCTTTCTTTGTAATTCTAGCTCAGGATCCTTGAGTCCTAGAACATCGAGGATCTTATATTTTGCCTCGTCCGAGGGATCTACGCCGTTTCGATAATTTGAAATCATTGATTGTGAAATTCCGGTTAATTCGCTAAGCTCTTTTCCCGTCATACCTTGCTCTTTAAGTGTAATTTTAAGTAATTTTGAAAAATTCATGATTTTGTTTTCTGAAAATTGGTTTAGTAGACAAAAGGTTGGTTTGCTTTACAATTAACCTAATAAATAAAAAAGGATCCTCTTACTCTAAAAAACGCATATTCACATTCTATTAAAGTCACAGTTATTGTAAGTTTATTAAAAATATTGACGGCTTATCATTTATTTCAAGATTTCTGTAATCTCCTAAGCCATAATAAAAAAGCCAGAAGAATTTAGGATTCTTCCGGCTATGCTTTTAATAATGATTTTTTATCGAAGCGATAAAGATATTAGGTTCATTTCCTTCAGTTCTAAGACTGAAGACAAAACGATCTTTCTTATTTATTCTTCTACTATAGAATCCAGATAATTCTCCTTTTAACCGCTCACTTCCCATCGCAAAAGCAACTGGGTCACGACGAAGCTGCTTGATAAAACTCCTGACTTTATCTAGATTCTTTTTTTCATTTAAATCGATGTATTCGAAGAGCTCACTAACGGCCCGGTCAGACCATTCCGTGCTCTTTGAGGACTTCATCTATGTCTAACTTTATTCCTCTACCATTTTTAAATTGTTCCATAGCTTTTAATAGACTTTTAATATTTTCTTCATTGTAAAAGCCGTCATCATTATAATCATCATACTTTTCAAGATAGTATGGAGAGTTTTTATCTTTTTTCATATTCCTACCTCCGTACTTAACATTTTACCCGATTTGATTAAGCTTTCAACTGCAGTTTACAGTCTTTTAGATACAAAAAAAGAGCCCTCAGGCTCTTCTAAATAGTCAATATAAAATTGTGAAAATTAAAACTTCCTTTTTTTATATTGCTGCGAATTTGCTGCAAGCGTACAAAAACATAGGGAGATTTATAGAACGTATCTTTCGTCTTTCTCGTATTTTCGCACGTAAATGCGCATATATCTTTCGTATTTCTACGATTATTATCAAAATGGCGCGCTATAGAGGATTCGAACCCCTGGCCTTCCGGTCCGTAGCCGGACGCTCTATCCAGCTGAGCCAATAGCGCTTAACCGAATAATTATTATACCATGTTTTACAATTTATACAAGTACTTTTTGAAATTTTCTGAAAAAAAATTAAAGAGACCTTGCGGGAACTTGAAGATAAACTCGGTATGATGTTTCTATATAAAAGAATAACAAAGTAAAGTTAAGCAAAAGAAGATTAGAGTTGTAATAAAAAATCAAAAACTTATAAGAGAAAACATCGATGAAATATCTCCGAACGAATTCTTACAGTGAATAAATCGCAGAAACACCGTCTAGGAAATCGAGACGCATATAAACGAAATACTTAGAAGAAGTTTTATCTGATGCTAAGATTTGTCGAAGGCCGCTAAAGTAGAGAAGATAACTAAAGATAAGGCCATTATCGTTTTAGCCTAAATAGTATTTAACTATATGAGAGAATGGATCTGCTAACCGGAATGAGAAGATGAAGAAAAGGAGCAGAAAATGAACCATACCTAGAATACGCTGAAGAAGAAAGTGACAAGATCTGGGCTAAGTTAGGAAAATCATAGCTCGACAAATACGGAAGAGCTATAAAGAGATTGTCATATTCATTGTAGATCAAAAGAGTTAGGATAAAATCCATGAATCGTGGAAGGAATATAAAGAAGATCACGATCTCTTTACAGTCTGTCATCAGGACGGCTTGGAGTAGATTATGGACGAGCTAGAAATGTGAGCAGTAGAGAAGAAGACATAATGCTTATTTATTATAATATCTACGGTTTCTACGTGATGAAGAAAGATGTCTATTTTTAGTCAACAAGTGCGGAAACTCTACGGAAGTAGACCGTGACGAGTTTGTAATTAGTTGAAGCCGAAGGCAGCTTTAAAGATCATTGGAAAAGTTAAAGGATTAAAAATGTTGTTTTTAATAGTCGGATTAGTTGTAATAATATTTGGATTGTTTTTAATCGTAGTAATTAGTGCTAGCTTGGAAACTAGTGTATACGAAAAAAAGCCTTGGTGGCAGATCTTTCCATCTGAATTTTGGAGTGATTTTAAGTTGATAGTGGAATCTATTTTTCATGCATCAGGAAAAGATAAAAAGCTGCAGTTTTTAAAAAATATGGAGCAAATTGGACTTTATTTAATAGAAGTTTTTGCTGTTTGTGGATTATTTCTAGTCTTAACTGAAGTATTAAACCCAGTGAATATAAACAACATGCAGAGATACTGCTATGAACAGATAATAAGATTTATCACGTTTTACACCGCCTATCAGTTTTTAGTCTTTTCCCTTTTAAATTTAACTTCGTCAAGTAAGAAAGACAGCTGGTTAGCTACATTAAGAATAATTAAATTAACTAAACTTTATTTGTATAGCCATGATTCAAGAGTTAAAGAAGAATTAGATTACAGGATAAAAGATGCATTATATCCCTACACCTTCATGGAGGAGAAGCCAATATACATGGTTAAAGAAATCAATGAAATATTAAAAAGAAATAAAGTGACAGAGCAAGACAAAGTATTTTTAGATTTGTGTGAAATTAAGGCTTCTCATTATTTAGAATCCGTTTCTTTTTTTTGGAGATTTAGTTTTTTGCTTAATTACATAAAAGAAAAAGGTGGCGCAGAACGGTAATTAAAAAATATTATAGATTAAATACGCTGTTTTTCCGAGGGCAAGACAGTGGATTACTATTATTTTCGGAACAAGGAATGCTTAAGAGAGTTAGTAAAGCTCGGATTGTAGATACGTAAGTCAGGAAGATTTAAAAAGTGTAGTATAGAAGAATCATTAAAATATGAAGACTGTAGTTATTCTGGGAATCTCGATGTTGATCACTCCTGAGGCTTGTCTAAGATTGACGATAGCTATGATGAATATCATTATTTAGGAAACAGAGACAGACGGCTACTCAAGAATCTACATAACGCTGACGGGGGATTTGAGCCGTCTTAAGTTTTTGCGACAGTTCTAAGTAATAATGGATATAGAAACACCGTAGTACTAATTAGACAGCTCGATACTTACAAATTAGGAACGGTGGTAAATAGTACAAGTCGGACGCACACTAGTTAAAGAGACGTTTAAATTTGAAAATTTAAGTTTTAATTTTAGTGAATCCGAAATCTAGTGAACCCTTTTAAATATCCGACTTTAACTAGGGCTTGTTTTGGGTATGTATTTTACGATAATTTAAAACGATTACAAAGGAGACGCCAATGTACGATGTGGTAATCATCGGAGCCGGAATTATCGGGACTTCGATAGCGCGTGAACTCAGCAAATATAAACTCAAAGTTGCGGTCGTTGAACAAAGCAACGACGTCGCCCAGGGAGCGACCAAGGCTAATTCGGCCATCGTCCACGGCGGTTACGCGGAAGCCCACAGCAAACTAAAGGGACGGCTCTGTTATCAGGGCCGTAAGCAGTACCAGAAACTCGACGATGAACTGCACTTCGGGTTCGACCCGATCGGCTCGCTGGTCTTAGCCTTTGACGAAGACCAGAAAGAAGAGCTCCAAAAGCTGCTTGAAAACGGGAAACTAAACGGTCTGGATGATATTTCGATCATCGATCACGATGAGATCATGAAACTCGAACCCCAGGTCAATCCGGACGTCAAATACGCCCTCTACTGCGAAGGCGCCGGGATCACCTCGCCTTATGAAATGGCCATCGCCATGATGGAAAACGCGATCCACAATGGAGTCGAACTCTTCTTGGAATGCCCCGTCATTGGCATCAACGCCACCGAAGACGGCTTTGACGTTTTGTGCGACAAAGAACGGGTGCTTCCGACCAAATACGTCGTCAACTGCGCCGGTATCAATTCGGCCTTTGTCTCGGAACTGGCCGGTGACGATTCCTTTACGATCACGCCCCGTTCGGGCCAGTACCTGCTCATGGTAAGGGGCACGGGCGAGCTCATCAACAACGTCCTCTTCCAGATGCCAACGAAGATGGGTAAAGGGATCCTCGTCACCCCGACCTATCACGGTAACCTCCTGCTTGGGCCGGACGCGATCAACGAAGAAGAAGCCAGCCGCGATACCCACGAAGAACGCCTCTTTAGGATCTTCAAGGAAGCCCTGCTAACGACCGATAAGCTCAACATCAAGCAGTTCATCCGCAGTTTCACGGGCGTTCGGGCCGTATCCTCGACCGATGACTTTATCATCGAAGAAAGTAAAGTCGTTCCGGGCTTTATCAACTGCGCGGGGATCCAGTCGCCGGGTCTTACCTCTTCTCCGGCCATCGCGCAAATGGTCGTAAACGAAATCCTTCCCAAAGCCGGTCTAAAGCTCGAAGAAAATCCGGATTTTGATCCGAACCGCAAACCCACGATCGAACGCAAGATCCTAGAACCGATGGGTGAAGCGATGAAGAAGGTCGAGCTGCCGCTGAGCGATCCGAACTGTTACGTTTGCCGCTGCGAGCAGGTAAGCCGTGCTACGATCGACGACGCGATGGACCGCGGCATTCCCGTTACGACCTTTGACGGGATCAAGCGCAGGACCCGTGCCGGGATGGGCTGGTGCCAGGGTACTTTCTGTAGAGCTCGGGTCGCGGCCGTCATGAGCGAAAAGCTCGGCTATGAAATCAATCCCGGTTTTGATATTGAACACTCCGGAATCAACCGCGTCGGTAAGACCGATGTCGTCAAATACGTCGAAGAACACTTAAAAGAAGAAGCCGACCAGTGATTTTTCAGACAATTTAGATAAAAATTTTTAAAAGGCTTGTTTAATTCCGACTTTAAAGGTTAAATAATAAGTAACAACTTAATCGATCTACTCCCTACCACGGAAACTGGAGATGACTAGCGAGTCAAGGCCAAAAAGGGCGTAAGTAAGAGTCTAGGATACAGATGACAGAGCGTAGATCAATCAGAGTTTTCTGATATGAGGTGTACTCCCTTTAGAAAGCTACCCGCGGTGTGAAAAATGAATATTGAAGGTCTTTTTCACAAGGATAGAACCTCTAATACGACGAGTTCATCAAAAGAACAAGATTAAGTGAGCGCTTACATTTACTCTTTAGGAGGACTACAATGAAGCCAGGAAATAAATGACGCCATCTTTTGATTCCGGAATTAAAAGATGGCGTAATTTATTTTCTCAGAAAAAATAAGAGAGGATGTATTTTGAATTTAGGAATTGTTGGAAATGGCACGATCGTCAAAGAATTTTTATCCATTCAGGACCGAATCGAGGATTTGGACGTCCGGGCGATCTGTGTCCGCAAAAAATCCAGAAAGGCCGGAAGTGAACTGGCCTCAAAGTACCATATCCCCCAAGTCTACACCGACTACAAAGCCTTTTTAAAAGATAAAATGTTCGATACGGTCTACATCGCCGTGTCCAACGACCTTCACTTCGAATACGCTAACGAAGCCCTGCGGGCCGGAAAGAACGTGATCCTCGAAAAGCCGTTTGCGCTCAATTACGAAGAAGGCCGAAGCCTGTTCCGCACGGCCGGCAACAAAGACCGTTTCCTTTTTGAAGCCATCACGAGCATTTTTACCGAAGGCTATAAGCACATGAAAGAGAACCTGTCTAAGCTCGGCCAGGTCCGTATCGTGGAAGCGAATTTCTCCCAGTACTCGACCCGTTACGACGATTTCAAGGAAGGGATCATAAAACCGGTCTTTGACGCCAAACGCGGCGGCGGGAGCCTGCTCGATTTAAATATCTACAACCTTCACATGGTCTACGGGCTCTTTGGTAAGCCGAAGCACTGCGTTTATTACGGCAATTTCCAGGACGGCGTCGATACGTCGGGCGTCGCGATCCTGCGTTACCCCAAATTCACCTGTTCGCTGATCGCGGCCAAGGACAGTTTTAACGATCCGTACTTCAACATACAGGGCGAAGAGGCCGTCTTGATCCAGCGCACCTCGGCCAACATCTGCGGGCCCTTTGAGATCGAATACAAAAATCAGGAGATCGAGTATTTTGACGGCAAGCCTTACCACAGACACCGCCTCGAGAACGAATTTAGAGAGTTTATCCGTATCATCGAAACCAACGATTTGTACGCGTACGAAAAACTCAGGGAACAGACCCTGGGCGTACTCAAGATCGTCGATGAGCTGAATGAAAATACCCAAAACTAGGAGCTGTTATGTTTATAGATCACATTTCAATGTATAGCGACAAACCGGAAGAGTCCAAGGAGTTTTACGAAAAGTATTTCAACGCCGAAAGCAACGATGGTGTTATCAACGACGATACTAAATCGTACTTTCTCTCCTTTGGTGGCGGCGGTACGGCTAAACTCGAGATCGTCGAAAACCGTGAAGACCTAAAGAAGTTGAAGCGAAACCACATCGACCACGGTTTTATGCGCCTGGCGTTTATGGTGGATTCGCCCGAAGAGGTCGACGAAAAGATCGCTGAGCTCAAAAAAGACGGCTATCAGGTCTTAAAAGAGCCCAACGCCAACGCCGACGGATATTATACCGGCGTGATCCTCGACCCGGGCGACAATCAGGTGGAAGTCATCTACGGAGCTCCGGGCGGGACGCACTGCCCGGTTGGAAAACAGAGAAAATAGCCGGAATTTTCCGGCTTTTTTTGTCCCGTTAAAAAACGTTCCTTTTTTTGTTATAATTTAAACGCTATTTGTAACAGCTATTTTATTTTAACGAAAAGGATTTCTTTTCGTTCAAGAAGGAACTTTTATGGATTTATCACAAATTTGGGTATTTATCGCATTCGTCCTGTACCTGGCGCTTATGATCGCCGTTGGTTTTTTCTACCTGCGTCGTACGGAAAACCCCGACGACTATTTTCTCGGCGGACGGGGACTGAACGGTCTCGTAGCCGCTTTCTCGGCCGAGGCTTCCGACATGTCGAGCTGGCTCCTGATGGGGCTGCCCGGAGCGATCTACTCGCTCGGGACCGGACAGATCTGGATCGCCGTGGGGCTGCTCGTCGGTACGATCGCCAACTGGCTCATCGTTTCGGGAAGGCTGAGGAATTATACGATCGAACTGGGGGCCATCACGATCCCTGAGTTCTATGAAAAGCGTTATAACGACAAAAAACGCTACATTCTCTTAGTCTCTTCGATTGTAATCGCAATTTTTTTCCTAGTTTATACCGCTTCCGCGCTCACGGCCGGAGGTCTTCTCTTTAATTCCGTATTTGGGCTGGATTACCACGTCGCCCTTACCGTCGGAGCCCTCGTCATTTTGGTCTACACCTTCCTCGGAGGTTTCAAGGCCGTCTGCGTGACGGACCTGATCCAGGGAGCGCTCATGCTCGTGTGTCTTTTGATCGTTCCGATCGCCTGCTACTTTGCCCTGGGTGGGACGGCCGAGATGAACGCGCTCATCGACCAGTCGGGCTTTCCCGGAGGGACGACCAATTTCTTAAACCCGCTTCTTGACAACGGGATGCCGATGTCGTTCTTGTCGATCCTCTCGCAGCTGGCCTGGGGTTTTGGCTATTGCGGGATGCCGCACATCCTCGTGCGCTTTATGGCGATCAGCTCCGAAAAGGAACTGACCAAGTCCAAAGTTATCGCCATCGTCTGGATCACGGTATCGCTGGTTTTGGCCGTACTCATGGCCATCGTCGGCCGGGCTTACCTCATGCCGGAAATCCTCGGCGAAACGGTCGACATCTCACCGGAAAACGTGTTCATCCAGATGATCATCAAGTTTTTCATCAACGAGCACAACCTGGCCTTTATCGGCGGGATCTTCCTTTGTGGAATCCTCGCGGCCATCATGTCGACGGCCGACTCGCAGCTGCTCGTCACCGCTTCGGCCATTTCGTCCGACCTCTACCAGAAATTTTTCAAGCCGGACGCGAGCGAAAAGACGGTACTCAACATCAGCCGTATCGTCGTTGTCGTCGTGGCGGTACTCGCCTTCGTCATCGCTTGGGATCCGAACAACAGCATCATGGGGCTCGTCTCCAACGCCTGGGCCGGTCTGGGTTCGGCTTTCGGACCGCTGACGCTCTTTAGCCTGTTCTGGAAGCGGACCAACCTCGCCGGCGCCCTTTCGGGGATCATCTCGGGAGGCCTGACGGTCATCATCTGGGACTACATCCCGCTGTGGGGTGGGGCGACGCTGAGTTTTGTCACGGGCATTTACAGCCTGCTCGTCGGCTTTTTCGTCAGCTGTCTGTGTATTATGATCGTATCTCTGATGACCAAGCCCCCGGAACAGTCGATTGTGGACACTTTTGAATTCGTTAAAGGGGAAAAGGAACGCCCGATATGAGACTAAAAGACATAACCAAGAACCGGGTCCGATTTGGGGTTTTTATCCTGCTCTTCGCGGCGCTGCTCTTAGTTATTGTTTTAAATTTTAACCAGTTTCTCGGCTTTTTAAACTGGCTCATCGACGTGACGATGCCGATGATCGTCGGCGGCTGCATCGCTTTTGTGCTCAATTTGATCATGATGGCGCTGCAAAAGTACATCTTTAAGCCGAGCCTGATCAAAAAGCCGGTACTGCGCCAGGCGATCTCACTGATCGTAGCCCTCCTGCTTTTGGTCATCCTCGTCTTCGGGGTACTGGCCATCGCCCTGCCGCAGCTCGCGCATTCGGTCGAACTGCTCAGCCGCTCCATTCCGAGGGCGGTCACCGGGCTACGGGAGTGGCTCACAAGAATCATGAGCGCAAATCCGGTGCTCAGCGACGCGCTCTCGCAGGTACGGCGCTCGACCGAAGACATCGGGAGCAACCTGATCAACTTCCTTGAAAACGGGCTTCCGAAGACGCTCGGGCAGACCTACCACTACGCGACGACGACCGTTGGGGCAGTCTTTACGTTCTTCATCGGGCTGATGTTTTCCTTTTACATCTTGATGAGCAAGGAAAAGCTCGCCCGCCAATTTCGACAGCTCTTTTATACGTACCTGCCCGAAAAAACGGCCTCAAAATTACTGTACATTTTACACGTTACCAAAGATAACTTTAACGCCTTTATTTTTGGCCAGACGATGGAAGCGATCATACTGTTTGTCATGTACATCGTGATCGCCCTGATTTTTCGCTTGCCTTACTCGTTTATGCTCGCTACGATCATCGGGGTATTTTCGCTCATTCCGCTATTCGGAGCCTACATCGGCTGGATCATCGGCGTTATTTTATTACTGACCGTCAATCCCTGGGACGCGCTGACCTTTACGATCATCTTTTTTGTCATCTCCCAGATCGAGGGAAATTTCATCTATCCCAGGATCGTCGGTTCATCGATCGGGCTGCCGGGGATCTGGGTGCTGGCAGCGGTCACGATCGGAGGGAATCTGATGGGTATCGTCGGCATGATCATCGCTACGCCGATCGTAGCCCTGATTTATACGCTGCTCTCGGAAGACTCCCAAAAACGGCTCCGTAAAAAGAGTTACGTCATCCCAGAGATCATCAATCAACCCGATTGGAAAAATTACAATCCGGAGACCGATACGTTCGAGGATCATCCGGTACATCTGACCAACGTTTTAGCTTTAGAAGAGGAGAAAGAAAAAGATGAAAGAAGAACAGACGATTCCGTACAAGATTAATTTAAGTGAAGAAGAGATTCCGACGCATTGGTACAACGTGCGCGCGGACATGAAAACGGACCATCGTCCACTGCTAAACCCGGGAACGGGCGAAGCGCTTAAGCAAGAAGATCTCGAACCGATCTTTTGCGAAGAGCTCTGTAAACAGGAATTAAACGATACGGACCAGTACATCGAAATCCCCGAAGAAATCAGGGACTTCTATAAGATGTACCGCCCGTCGCCGATGGTCCGTGCTTACAACCTCGAAAAAGCGTTGGGCACGCCGGCCCACATTTACTATAAATTCGAAGGCGGAAACACGAGCGGATCGCACAAACTGAACTCGGCGATCGCCCAGGCCTATTTTGCCAAACAACAGGGCCTAAAAGGGGTGACGACCGAAACCGGCGCCGGACAGTGGGGAACGGCGCTTGCCATGGCCTGCGCTTATCTGGGACTAGACTGCAAAGTCTACATGGTCAAGATCTCCTCGCAGCAAAAACCCTACCGTAGAGAGGTCATGCGTACCTACGGGGCCGAAGTCATCGAATCCCCGTCCGAAGAAACCGAAGTCGGTAAGAAGATCCTAGAAAAGAACCCCGACAACATGGGTTCGCTCGGAACGGCGATTTCCGAAGCCGTCGAAGCCGCAACGACCCAAGAAGGTTACCGCTACGTGTTGGGATCGGTCCTAAATCAGGTCCTGCTGCACCAGTCGATCATCGGACAGGAAGCCAAAAAAGCGCTCGATAAATACGGCGTTTATCCCGATATCATCATCGGCTGCGCCGGTGGAGGATCAAACCTCGGTGGTCTGATGTCGGAATACATGAAGGACAAACTAAACGGGGAAGGCAACGCTTACTTTATCGCCGTAGAACCCGCCTCCTGTCCGTCGCTTACGCGCGGTAAGTTCGCTTACGATTTCTGCGATACCGGAAACGTCACGCCGCTGGCAATGATGTACACCCTGGGAAGCCAGTTCATTCCGAGCAAAAACCACGCCGGAGGCTTACGCTTCGACGGTATGAGCCCGATCCTGAGCCAACTCTACCACGACGGTTACATCGATGAAGCCCGCGCGGTCGAACAGTCCGACGTCTTTGAGGCGGCCGAACTTTTTGCCAAGACCGAAGGCACCCTACCCGCTCCGGAATCGGCCCACGCGATCAAAGTGGCAATCGATGAAGCCTTAAAATGCAAGGAAACGGGCGAAGCCAAGAACATCCTCTTTGGCCTGACCGGGACCGGATACTTCGATATGGCGGCCTACCAGGCGTACAACGACGGTACGATGACCGATGAGATCCCGACCGACGAAGATCTGGAACGTGGCTTTGAGTCCCTGCCCAAAGTGGAAATCAATGACTGAAATCGTTGAAGTCCTCAGCGCCGAGGGGGTCGACACCCTGGCGGCGCTGGCCCGAGACATCTGGAACGAGTACTTCCCGTTTTTATTGTCGCAAGAACAGATCGACTACATGCTAGGTAAGTTCTTAAGCCGGGACGCGCTTTTAAACCAGATGAACGAGGGCTATGAGTTCTACTTCCTTGTCGACGAAGACGGGCTGGCCGGTTTTACGGCCATTCATCCGGAAAAAGAGCGCCTGTTTTTAAGTAAGATATACTTAAAGAGCGATAAACGGGATAAGGGCTATTCCAACGCGATGTTTGATTTCGTCGAAAAGAGAGCCAAAGAACTGGGACTAAATAAAATTTATCTGACGGTCAACAAAAATAACGAAAAACCGATTGCAATTTATAAGCACAAGGGTTATAATATAACAGATGCGGTCGTGACCGATATCGGTAACGGCTTCGTCATGGATGATTACATCTTTGAAAAACAAGTGGGGTTATAGCTCAGCTGGGAGAGCGTTCGGTTCGCATCCGAGAGGTCAGGAGTTCGAATCTCCTTAGCTCCACCATTTTTTAAATGAGATCAAAATGGCTTGTCCGCGAAGTAAATTTTCGCTGGCAAGCCTTTTAATTTTCTCTGGTCTTCTTGAATTGAAAGAAAATTCTTTAGAGGGGATTTATTAATAGTGAACTATAGAGAATTAGGAAACACAGGAATGAAGGTCAGCGAAATCGGCCTTGGTTGCGGTGGCTTCAAGAGAGAGACGATCAAAGAACTCTTTGATCTGGCTGAAAAAGAAGGCGTCAACTATTTCGATCTTTTTTCTGCCGATTCGGAAACCAGGGACATTGTCGGAGAGGCAATTAAAGGGAGGCGGGACAAATTCTACATACAGGCGCATATCTGCTCCACCTGGCAAAACGGGCAACAGGTTCGTAGCCATGAACTAGAAAAGGTTAAAGAAGCCTTTGATGATCTGCTCGAGCGTCTTGGAACGGATTACATCGATGTCGGCACGATCCACTTCGTCGACTCCGTCTCCGACTGGGAAAAAATCCGGGACGGGGGCATTCTTGATTACATTCACGAGTTAAAAAGAGAGGGGAAAATCAGACACATAGGCCTGGGGAGCCACAATCCGGAGGCGGCCATTAAAGCCGTTAGGTCCGGGGAAATAGAGGTGTTGATGTTCTCTATCAATCCGTTTTATGATCTTATGCCCGGAAGCGAAGACGTCAACGAGCTTTTCGACAAATCCAATTACCAGCGTCAGTTCAACAACATGGATCCAAAACGCCATGAGCTGTATGAGCTCTGCCAGAAGCGAGGAGTAGGAATTACCGTGATGAAAGCGTTTGGAGGTGGAAGAATACTGGATCCGGAGCGTTCTCATGTAGGAAAAGCGCTCACCATCCCGCAAGCTCTAAGCTACTGCCTTACCCGACCTGCGGTCGCCAGCGTGCTGATCGGAACTAAGAATGCAAAAGAGCTTGAAGAATGTCTCGATTACGAATCCGCCGGCCCGAAAGAGAAGGATTACGCCTCAGCTCTTTCCGGGATCTCCAACATCAGCTGGAGCGGAGAATGTATGTACTGCAGCCACTGCTCACCTTGCCCTGTTAAAATCGATGTTGCCAGCGTCATAAAGTACCTTGATCTAACTTCGAAAGATACAATTCCTCCAACGGTCAGGGAACACTATAAGGTACTGGAAAGCCATGCAAGCGACTGCATTGAATGCCGGGGATGTGAGACCCGCTGTCCTTTTGGAGTAGAAATTGTTGAAAAAATGAAACAGGCAAAAGAGCGTTTCGGATACTGAGACAAAATCGGCGTTTTCCATAGTACAAAACAAACCGTCCCGATGAACTTGAGTAGGCTCCAAAATTCAATACTTAATAAGCGGTGGCGGCTTTCTTATTGTTACTTTTCAGGGTTCTTGACTGAAGTTTATTGAAATCCTTTACAATTATTTCAAGAATTCGTTACATTCGCTGAAATGTAACAAATAAAAAATGGGCTTGACAAAGCCGTCACGGCCCTTTATAATAAAACTCACTCGCGGGAGTTGTTTAAAGCTGTTGGCTTTAATTAATAAAAGTCAAAAGCTTTAAAGCGAAAAAAGTTTAAAAAAACTTATAAAACCCCTTGACGAGGGAGACGTTTTAAGCTATAATGATCTTACGCTCGAATGAGCGGTAAACTTAAAACAAAGCGGTCAAGCGATAAAGCTTTATTAATTAAAGCTTTAGATTTTAAGAGTTAAAAGAAAATAAAAAAACTTTTAAAAAACGCTTGACAACGGGCCACTGGCCTGATATAATAAATACATAAGGTCCTAGAAAAGA
>CANRHG010000004.1 GCA_947630385.1 uncultured Eubacteriaceae bacterium | reverse complement strand
CCGTCGGTGAGCCCGAGCGGGGCTAAAATATAACGTTTTTCGCCGTCGGCGTAGGCGACGAGCGCGATGTTGGCCGAGCGGTTCGGATCGTATTCGATGCCGATGACTTTGGCCGGGATATCGTCCTTGTTGCGCTTAAAGTCGATGATGCGGTATTTGCGTTTGGCTCCCCCACCCTGGTGGCGAACCGTGATCACGCCGCGGTTGTTGCGCCCGCCTTTTTTCTTGATCGTACGGGTCAGTGATTTTTCCGGTTTTTTCTTGGTTACTTCGTCGTAGGTATTGACCGACATGTTCCGGCGACCCGGAGATGTAGGTTTATATTTTTTAATCGCCATTTACGCTCTCCTCTAGCTTGCGAAGTATTCGATTTCTTTGCTATCCTCCGTCAGTTTGACGATGGCTTTCTTCCAGTTTTTCCTACGTCGAACGTCCCGTCCCTGGCGCTTGACTTTGCCTTTCATGTTCATCGTGTGAACGTAGTCGACGTCGACGTCAAAAATTTCTTCGACGGCGTCGGCGATCATGATCTTATTGGCTTTTTTGTCGACCTCAAAGGTATATTTTTTGTCCTGCGCTTCGTTCATCGTGTTTTCCGTGATGATCGGACGGATGATGATGTCTCTTGCGTCTTTTTTCATCTCTTCTTATAGACCTCCTCGATCTTCTTTAAAGCGTCTTTGGTCAAAACCAGGGTGTCGTAGTACAAAAGATCGTAGACGTTGATTTCCCCGACGGTCGTCGTGTGGACCTTCGGGATGTTGTTCGACGCTTTGATGACGTTGGTGTCTTTTTCGGGCGTTACGATCAGGGCTTTCGGCGCGTCGATGTTGTCGAGGATCTCGATCATTTCCTTGGTCTTTGGAACTTCGAACTCGAGCACGTCGATCACGCGCAGTTCTTTGTTCTGATTCTTGTCCGAAAAGACCGAACGTAAAGCCAGGCTCTTTTTCTTGCGGTTCATCTTCTTGCGGTAATCCCTCGGCTTTGGCGCGAAGATCACACCACCACCGCGAAACAGCGGGGAGCGGATGCTACCGGCACGGGCACGGCCCGTCCCTTTTTGGCGCCACGGTTTTTTACCACCGCCGCGGACTTCCGCGCGGGTCTTGGCGCTTTTGGTCCCCTGTCTTTGGTTGGCCAGGTACTGGACCACCGCTTCGTGGACGACGTATTCGTTTGGCTCGATATCGAAGATCTCTTCGTTTAATTCGATATCGCCAACGACGTCGCCTTCTTTATTTAAAATATCAATTTTCGACATACTCTCACCTTAGCTTTCCGGATGCTTTGCGGCACTGCGAATCTCTAGAAACGATCCCCGTGTTCCCGGGACCGATCCCTTAATGAGTAAGACGTTGTCTTCCGGTTCCACGCCCACGACTTCAAGGTTTTGAACCGTGACGCGTTCGTGACCCATGTGTCCGGGAAGTTTCTTTCCTTTAGGAACGCGGGCCGGGTAAGCGGACGCGCCCATGGAGCCCGGACGGCGGTGGTACTTTGAACCGTGGGTCATCGGTCCACGGCGCTGTCCGTGACGTTTGATAACGCCCTGGAAGCCTTTACCTTTGGAAGTACCGGAAACGTCGACGATGTCGCCTTCTTCAAAGATATCGACGTTGACGACCGAACCCGATTCGGGAAGTTCGTCGAGTTGGAATTCCCTTAAGATGCGTTTCGGTTCGGCGCTGTATTTTTCGTAGTGGCCCATGATCGGTTTGTTGACGTTTTTTAATTTTACGTCCCCGAAACTGAGCTGAACGGAGTTGTAACCGTCGACGTCATTGGTCTTTGTTTGAACGACGGCGCAGGGACCCGCTTCGATGACGGTCACCGGCGTTACGGTCCCGTCTTCGCCGAAGATCTGGGTCATCCCAAGCTTCTTTCCAATAATTGCTTTTTTCATCTCTCCTCCAAAACCAGAAGCCCTTAAACTTTAATTTCAATATCCACGCCCGCCGGCAGGTTGAGCCGCATCAGGGCGTCGACGGTTTTAGGCATGGGATTTATAATATCAATCAGGCGTTTGTGTGTTCTCTGCTCAAACTGCTCTCTTGAATCCTTGTCTTTGTGGACCGCGCGTAAAATCGTGACGATTTCTTTATCCGTCGGAAGCGGGATGGGTCCAGAGACCGTCGCTCCGGTACTTCTGGCGGTTTCAACGATTCTGTGGGCGGACTGATCCAGTAATTTGTGATCAAACGCTTTTAACTTGATCCTAATTTTTTGTTTTGCCATTTACCTCTCCTCTATAAAATATGACAATTGACTCATTTCATGACCACGCACTCGGGTGTTTCAACGGTCAAATAAAAAAATATGGCTTCTAGAAAACGAAATGAGCCATTACGTCCGATTCATGATCGTGACTGCTCAGTGAAAATTACCTGAATTAGAAAACAGCAACTTCTCACGTCCTCGCTTAAAGCCAACTTGTTTATATTACAACACTTTAAAAAAGATGTCAAAAAAAGATTGACATTTTCGGAAAAATATTTTTTGAAATCAAAATTTAAGCATTTGTAAGCGTTTAAATACCAAAAAAAGGGCTCCAATTGCTTGGAGCCCAAAAAATCTAAAATAACAATATTAACCTACCGAGTAGAGCGCCGTACCCTCCTGAACCCAGTTATGGGCCGGAAGGACGTTGTATTCGTTGAAGTCTTTCGTCAGGTGGTGACGGTAGCTGACCGTATTGTAGAGCCTATAGACCGGCGTACTTCCTGATGAGTAGAACAGCGGCTGTCCACCGTTGTCTGAGACCCAGTCGCCTCCACCTGTGAGTACGCCCACTTCGTGGGTGTCGCTCGTGTACAGGTGATCGGCAAGGATCGTATTATATAGACGGTAGACCGGCGTTCCGCTCTCGCTGCTGTTCCAACCTACGCCTTCGCTGACCCAGTCGGGACCGGAAGTTAGAACGTTGACTTCGTTCGCGTCGTTCGTATAAAGGTGTTCGCTGCTGACCTGATTGTACAGACGGTAGACTGGTCTGGTCTTTTCCTCTGTTGTCGGATTTTGTGGCGCCGGCGAGGGAATAGCTTCCCCCTTAACGATGACCGTGACCGTATCCTTAAGACCCGCGGCTTCTACGCTGATCTCGGCCTTTCCTTCGGCCAGGGCTTTGAGATTACCCTGTTGGTCGACCGCGACGGCTGCCGAATTGTTCGAAGTCCATTTTAGGACTTCGCCGGTATTTTCGGGCGTTGCCTTGGCTTTAAGTACGGCCGTCTGGCCTGTCTTTAGTTCGATCTGTCTTGGACCTTCAATTACTAGTGAGGTGAGTTTTGGCGTATCTTTAACGGTTAGACTAAAGGAGTCTTTAAAACTTCCGCAGTGGACCGAGATCACACAGTTTCCGGCTCCGACCGCTTTTACGATCCCGTCCGTACCAACGGTGGCGACTTTGCTGTCACTCGTCGACCAGGTGATGGTAGCGATCGCGGTTTGTGGCTTAAGACTTGCCGTAAGTCTTAGGCTTTCCCCGACCTTTAACTCTCCGGACTTGTTTCCGTTGATTGTAATTCCGGTGATTTTCGTCCCGTTTTCTACGACGACCGTGACCGTATCTTTGTAACTTCCACACTGGGCGGTGATCTTACAGGTCCCGGCAGCAACGGCTTTGATCACGCCGTCTTTGGAGACCGTGGCGATCTTCGTGTTACTAGAACTATAGGTGACCGTACCCCTAGCTCCGGACGGCTTTAGTTCGACCGAGAGCTTCTTCGAGCTGCCAATGCTAAGCCTTATCGGGTCGCTGTCTTTAATAGTTATGCCCGTGACTTTTGATGAGTCCGTTCCGGATTCAGGACTTTCAGGACTAGTGATCGAGCTCGTTCCTTCGAATTTGTCACCGGTCGAGCCCAGATCTTCAAAACTCGAGTCGGTCGTAATCGTCTTTTCCGATGTTTTATTGTTGTCCTGGTCGAGTCCTTCGACACGGACGTTCTTAAGACTGTCGGCCTTTAGCCCGATCCCGTCTTTTGCGACTTCGACTTCCAGATTCTTAGTGTCTTTTCCCGAAACCGTGTAGGTATCGAAGCTACCTTCTTTTGTGTCGTTCTTTGTCGTCTGCAGCGTATAGTCTCCAGAGATCTCTTTGGCCGTGCTGACCCCGTCGGGTTTAAGATTTAATTCTTTTACACCCGTAGCTTTTACGGCGCGGTAGGAGTCGTCGTTGATCAGTTTTATGTCGACCTCTCCGTCCGGTTTTGAAACCGTAATGTCCTTACTTTCGTCGACCATGACGTAGATCTTCTTTTTTACGTTTTCTGAACCGGCTAAATAATCTTCAGAATAAAAAGCAACCGTATTTTTATCAGTTTTGTTTAAAGCTTTTTCAAGATCGACAGTCGTTCCACCAATTTTTAAGTCAAGATCCTCTAGTTCGCCGTCTTTGATATTGATTTCGAGTTGTTGATCCATTCCCGTACTTAGCGCTTTGGCTACTTTTGCTACATCTGTTGAGGGCTTTCCGGTTTTGTAATTTCGGAAATCCATCTCGGAAATCTTTGTTCGGACGTTTGTAATTACAGCTCCGTCTGCTCCCGTTATCTTATCACGACTATAAGCCGGGATTTCCCAAGCACCGGTATCGGTATTGCATAAAATATTAAAGCGACTATCTCCGCAGGTCGGAGCATTCGAATCGTAAGTAACGATCTCATAATTATATTTTGAAGTATCCGTAGGCGTTTTTACATCATAAGCAGCGATAGCATGACCTCCCCATCCTAGTTTTGAGAAAGAGATGAGGATTGGAGTTCCACCGGAATCAATTTTCTTTAAAGCTTCTACGGCAATGCTTAAAGCCTGAGCGTTATTATGGCTTTGTGAAAAAATAGCTTTTTGATCTGAATAAATTCGGAAGCCTTGCGAAAGTTGATAATAGTCAATTATTGATGAAGCCTTGCGATCAGTGTTAGATTTGTATGAATTTAAAATCTTATTATCAAAATTTTCGATTGGGAAAAGTCCCAGCTTGTTTAAGACTACCGAGGACGCAAAGCCAAAACAATGTCCACCATTATGATTTCGAACGTCATTTACGCTGTCCCGGACCGCTTTCTTATCCGTATCTACTAAGCCGCGTGTAAGAGCCTCCTGATCTGCCGACGTCATCGTATCAAATGTATGGGTCGTACTACCAAAATTAGTAAATCCCCAAATATCATCCTGAGTTAGACGATAGTTGTTTGGATTGACAGCTTTAATAGTAAAGTTAATGGCCTCGCTCTCTAGGGATGGAGCCATCCCATCAGTCGTCCAATAGAGAAAACCGTTATAAGTTTCTTCTCCGCCAACTTTTTCTGGCCACTTAAAATTACTTTCAATTTTTAATGCGACAGTTGTTTGGTTCTTTTCTTTATTGTACGTTACGGTCGGAGTTAATCCAGTTACGGGAGTCCCTTTACTGTTTTTTGCGGTTGTAATTATTGCTCCTAGCGTACCTTTATCTTCATCATTTAAGGTATTTAGTACAGAATCGCTTGTGAAAGTCAGTGCGTCTTTATTTTCGCTTCCCTTAGTGATTGTAAGTTCTCCACCGGTCTCACTTAACCAGTCTTTAACCCTTTTAACCGTAAGAGTTAGAGCCGGTGATTCTGGAAGTTCATTTGGAAGAGTTGGAGCTTTGTCCCCTGTATAATAATAAAGGTAAATATCGTATTCTTTGCTGTCGTTTGGCCAAACAAAACCAGATTCCGCTTCTACTTTAACCGTCAGTTTTTTATCTACTAACGTGGGCGTTAGTTTAAGACCAGAAACAGGTGTAGGGGTTTTAGATCCTATTTTCGTAATTACCCCTGTAACTTTAACAGTACTAGAGGTTACTCCTTCAGGTAAGGTGACCGAGTCGATCTCTTTACTTCCGGAAGAACTATTTCCTTTTATCAAGTCAATCTTATCCGAAGTAACCGTTAACCAACCTTCTTCATTCGTATTGGTGACAGTAATATTTTGAGTGGCCTCATCTTTTAAAGTCTGAACCGTCTGAGCTGTATAAGGCAGCGTTTGTGAATTCGGCTTTGACTCGAGTTTATATTTTAAGTCTGCCGAACCAGTACCTTTAAGATCTAAACTAACCTTATTTCCGTCAATAGTATAAGTGGCTATTTCTTTATTCCCACTGTCTTTTAAAACTTTATTAGTAGATCCATCAATTAAAGTCGTAGTCCAGCCTGAAATACCTTCTGAAATCGTACCCGTCATTTCGGCAGGTTTTTCACTGAGATTAAAGGAAGTCTTATTAAAAGAAATTGTAGGTTTATCTTTTTTAACGAACTTAAAATGGACAAGATAATCTGTTGTTTGATTGTCTGGATAAGTTGAACATAAAATTAAGTCACCACCAGCTTTTCTTGAATCTTCTAAAGTAAAGACGTTTTCTTTTGTATATTCCTTACCAGTAGTATTGAAACTATTTCTCCCTAATCTTGTATTATCATCCCAGTTTTCTGAAGTTTTTAAATTATATATGCCATAAACGTTAGTTGAATTAATCTTGACTGAATCATCTAATTGAAAACCAATTAACTCTAAGCCACTTAACTCATAATCCTCATAAATTGGAATTTCAATAGGATCGATTACTTTTATCTCATATGTGATCAAAGGATTAGTATCTGTATAAAAATTAATAGTATACGTTCCACGCTCTGTATTATCCGACGAACTAAAACGAAAGTCTGGATGTTCAGCTGTAGGAGTTTTTAAACTTATATTAGATTCATATCGAGACTCAGATTTATAATTAGTAGAAGTATAAAAATGCTGTGGAGTAATATCGATATCTTCTTCATCCATTCCAGTAGCGTCAACACAATATTCAATACTTAAACCATTTTCATTTTGGACTTGCTTAGCTCCTCCTCCACTTTGAGGAACAAAAGATACGGTTACTTTATTTACCTCATTATAATTACTTTGAGTTATTTCTTTACAAGTTATTGGAAGAGTGGCAACCCAATCATCATCCCCAATAGTATTTCCTGTAGCAATTACAGCTTTTTTAGTTTCTGCAAAAACTGCGTTACCAAAAAAGAGCATACTAAAGAAAGTAGCTATAAACGTGAGCCATACAATCGATTTAATCGATTTCATCTTAATCCTCCTTTATTGTCAAACTTGATATTATTATTTTCGTTCAATCTCTTTATTTTTACAATCGTTATAAGCGTTGTTTTAATTTTTTTAGCTAAGTTTTCATCAAATCTAAATCCCTAGGAAGAAAGAAATCTAGCTAAGAAAGCTAATTTCAAGATTTTTTAGGCCCTTTTACGGTCATTCCCGTTTTCTTAATTTCTACTTTTTTCACAAGTGATAGAATGATAGGGACGTATTTTTTGGCGTGTCCAAATTTAAATTCCTTATAGTACAATATAATTTACAGGCATTTTTAAAATTCCGGTTGGGCAAAATACTACTTTTACTGCTACCAAACAGCTTCTTACTAGTGGTACGCTTTTTTCCACCCGGACAGAAATGCTTTTCTCTAGAAATACCTAACATGAAAAAACTACTCGGCCAAATGCGTAGGGCCATTCAAAACTACGACATGATCAAACCCGGAGATAAAATTGCCGTAGGCGTTTCCGGCGGAAAAGACAGCATGATGCTATTAGATCTTCTAAACCGATATCAGAAGTTCTCTCCGGTTCCCTTTGAACTTTGCGCGATCACCGTCGATATGGGTTTTGAAGATACGGATTTTTCGGAAATTGAAGAGTACTGCAAGGAAAACGGGATCGAATACCATATAAAACCGACGCTGATCTCAAAAATCGTCTTTGACGTTCGAAACGAAAAAAATCCGTGCGCTCTATGCAGCAATCTTAAGCGGGGAGCGCTTCATACGGCGGCTCTTGAACACGACTGTAACGTCGTAGCCCTCGGCCACCACAAAGACGACGCGGTTGAAACTCTACTTATGTCCCTTTTTTACGAAGGACGGATCAATTGTTTCTCACCCGTAACCTTTTTGGACCGAAAACAGATCACGCTCATACGGCCACTTATATATATAGAAGAAAAGGACATAAAATTTAACAAGCGCCTAAAAGAACTTCCCGTCATAAAAAGCAACTGCCCGGCTGACGGGACGACCAAGAGAGAGGAAGTAAAGCAGCTACTGGCAACACTTAAGAAAACTTATCCAAAACTAAAAGACCGCGTACTAAAATCTCTTGAAAACGAAGGGCAACTCAATCTTTGGTTTGATGAAAACGGTCTAAAGAAAAGACAGGACCGGTAAACGGAGAAAATGAAAAAGACTGAAACTGAAAAAATCTTAGTTGTTGACGATGAAGAAGCCATCCTGGACCTTATCGAAACGGAATTGGAGTTTGAAGGCTATGACGTCGTGACCGCCCAAAACGGCGAAGAAGCAATCGAAAAGGCCAGAGCTTTCGTTCCGGATCTGATGATCTTGGATATCATGCTGCCAAAGAAAAACGGTTACGACGTCTGTAAAGAAGTTCTCTCATTTTTAGATATACCGATCATTTTACTTACAGCTAAGAGCGATATCATCGACAAGGTCTTGGGCCTGGAGCTCGGTGCCGACGACTATTTGACCAAACCCTTTGATAACCGTGAGCTCCTCGCCCGCATCAAAGCCCATCTACGCCGCTCGAAAAAACGTACTGGGGAAGTGATAAAGACCGACAGGATCATAAAAAACGGACCGCTTACGATCATCCCGCACGAACGCAAGGTCACGGTCAACAATCAGGAAGTCCACCTGACCCCAAAGGAATTCGACCTCCTCTATCTACTCGCCGACAACATCGAACAGGTGTTTCAAAGAGAGACGCTTCTTGAACGTATCTGGGGCTACGATTACTTCGGAGACACCCGAACGGTCGACATGCACGTCCAAAGGATAAGAAAAAAGATTGATACGCCAACCCAGAAATTTATCCATACCGTTTTCGGTGTCGGCTATAAAATGCGTAGGATATGAGGTTTCTTAGCTACAAGACCAAGATCATCCTCTACAATACCATGATTTTTGGCATTACGATGTTACTGGTCTCCTTTTTAGCCGTGCAACTAAGCTGGTACTATACCGTCAACGGTCTTAGGGACCAAATGATGAGTACCGCCACGGACGTGAACCTTTATATCGAAGAAAAAACAATCGGCCTAGTCGGGCCCGCAAAGAAAGACTATTTCGACCACAACGCGCAGGAAATTTATAACGTCGTCGCCAATTACAGCACGAGCGAGCTCCAACTCTACAACCTAAACGGGGATATCATCGCTTCGGTTGCCGTCGGAAGTCCCGCGGGGATGTACAATGAGTATGCGGAGGCGGTTCGCCTCGACCAGCCCGTCAGTTCGATTCGAAGGGATAACGGACTGCGTCAATTGTGGCTGGTCTCCCCGATTAAAACCGCCGACGGGCTCACGATCGGCTATATCGGCTTAACCCACAGCCTGACTACAGCAGACGCGCTGGAAGCACTGCTTACGATCATCCTTGTTGTTTGCATCTTACTGGGCTTTGGCTTTTTGTTTGTTTTTATCTCGCAGTTCTCGGACAATTTTATCCACCCGATCAAGCGGCTGACCCAGATTTCGGACGAGATTAACAACGGTCAGTTTGATACGGTCATCCAGTATAAGAAAAACGACGAAATCGGAGAGCTGTCGGACGTTTACAATCAAATGATCCAAAGTATCAATCAGGTCATCTTCCAGCTCAGAAGCGAGCGTAAAAGACTCGGAAACGTCCTAGCCAGCGTAAACGACGGCCTCTTGGCGTTTGACGAAGACGGAAACGTCATCACCTCCAACCGCTACATTCGAACGTATTTTGACATCCCAGAACCCAGTACGATCTACGACTTTAAGTATCATACGTTTTTTCGCGATATTTTTGACCAGCTAAAAGAGGGAAAAAGTAACGTGACCGAAGAGATCGAAGTAAACGGGCGCATCCTTTTGATCTCCGGCTCCCCGATCATCGAAGAGGGCATTGAACACAATTATCTATTTATCATCCGTAACATCACTCAAGCCAGAAACTTAGAAAAAGAACAGCGTAAGTTTATTTCCTCGGTCTCGCACGAGCTCAGGACCCCGCTTACGACGATCATCGGCTACACCGATATGCTCAACCGAAGAAACGTTCAGGACGAAAAACTCATCCGTAAGTCGCTTAATACGATCAATAAGGAAGGCCACCGCCTCGTACGACTCGTCGACGATCTTTTAAACGCAAATTCGATCGAAAACATGACCTTTTCCATTAATAAAGAAAGCATCGATCTAGGAAAACTACTTCAACAGGTGGTGGACCAGATGCAGATCAAGTGCTCCGAACGTCAGATCGAGATCGCTTACAAACAAGAGGAGAATCTGCCCCGGGTCAACGGCGACTACGACCGCCTCAGCCAGATCTTTATTAACATCATTCATAACTCGATGAAATTCTCCAACCCCGGTGGGATCATCGACGTCGTCCTGACTCAAGAGGACAACTTTTTGACCGCGTCCATCAGGGATTATGGCAAAGGGATCGATCCGGCCAAAAAAGACCTGATTTTTTCAGCCTTTTACCGGGTAGAAGAAGACAGAGCAAGAAACGAAGGAGAAGGGGGCGCGGGTTTAGGATTATACCTCGTAAAACAAGTCGTTGACAAACACAACGGGAAAATTCAGGTAGACTCGGAAGTCGATGAAGGGACCAACATCACGGTCTCGCTTCCAATAGAAGACAGCATTGTGGAAGTTTCGGATGTCGAGGTTTATGAGTGAGAAAATTATTGTTTTTGTGCTCGCTGCTTTTTTTGACCGGCTGCTCGAACGTGCTCCTACCGGAAAATACGATCTTGCCAGTAGAATACGAAGAAAGCCAAACCGCCAAGATCGAAGAGTTAAAAACCGATCAGCCCGGCGAGGTCGAGGCGATCAATAACGAGCACGGTTTTATCCTTTCGATCGGACGTAAAAACGAACAGTATACGATCGACCAGTACCAGATCGATAACCAGAATCTGGTCAACATCATTACCGCAGACACGGAAATCAGCAAAGTGGAAACGGCCCAGGACGGTTTCTTCTACCTTAAAGTAAATCCCAGCAATACGCTCACCAAGCAGATCTTATGGTCGACCCTGGACAAGAGCGTAGAACGTACGATCACCGACACTACTGAAAACGCGACCGAGGCCTTTTACGCTTACGGGAAAGACGACGTCGTTTACGTCAATAACAGTAATCAGGTCGTCTTTTCAAACTCCCAGGGGAATAAAACCGTCTACGACCTAAATCAGAACTTAAGCGTTACAAAAATCTGTTGGTCGGAAGTCTACAATTCCGGTTTTTTCCTGGCCAGAGACGACCAAAGCGATACGGTAACGCTCTACCACCTCCTACTCGACGGTGGGGAGCTTAAGGTAAATGCCACGGTCAAGGATGTGATCACGTTCGATCTGGATTCAACAAAGACTAGGCTCGTTTACTCCACCCAACAAAAGGACGGGATCGATATCTACGTCATCGCGGATATCAAGACCATAAATCCGCAAAAACTGTTTACGGGCCAAAACATCGACCGGATCGCCGTCGATGAAAACAAAAACGTCTATTACTCGAAACTTTTGGAAATCGGTGAGCGCTCGACCCTTTGGATCTACGATAACGAGAAATCGCAGTCCTACCAACTGTGTTCGCCGTTTCGACTCAGTTCCGGGATCTTTCCCGTAAAGGGAGAAAACGAGATCTTTTTTTCGGCCAAACAACTGTCTTACCTTGAAAACAGCGATATTATCCAGGCCAATAACTACATTACGGACCTGCGTTTTTCGCTGTGATCTTTACAGGCCTTGACGAAAGCCTTAAAAAGTTTCCCGTCATCGATCTGCGAGTCAAAAAGGACTTCCGGATGCCACTGCACCGCCACACCGAAGTCCAGGCCGTCGATATCAAAGGCTTCGATTAGCCCGTCGTCGCTGACACCCGAAACGGTCAGGCCTTCCCCGAGGGTTTTGATCCCCTGGTGATGGTAACTGTTGACGGTAACGAGATCTCGTTTAAAAATATCGTGCAGTTGTGTGTTTTCAAGCACATTTAGCGTATGAAAGTTATTGGAGTCATCGCTTCCGAAGCTCGAATGGGCGACCGGACGGTCTTCTTCGAGACTTAGGTCCTGAACGATCGAGCCTCCGTGGAGGACGTTGATGATCTGAAAGCCCCGGCAGATCGCGAGGATCGGTTTACCCGTCTTTTCGACCATCGGATAAAACAGGCTTTCAAAACGGTCCCTTTCGGGAGCGTAACCGGTTGAAAAATCCAAATTTTCGTCTTCCGTTTCGCCGTAGAGCTTCGGCTCGAGATCCTGACCACCTGTAAACAAGAATCCGTCGCATAAATCACAGATTTGTTTTAAGGTCTCCTCGTCTTCCGTCAAGGGAAGCATCAGACCGATCGCGCCGGCTTTTTCCAGGGACCTTTGGTACTGCGGGAACAGGCGCACGTGGCGAAACGGGTTGGTTATATCTAATTGTGGTGAAATGCCGATGATCGGCTTTAAATTTTTCATAATTTCAAGTAACAATGAATGATACAAAAAACAAAACAAAAAATCAAGTAAGCCTAGCAGAAAAAGAAAAAGAGCTCGAAAAACTTGCTCAGTCTGAACGGCCCCAGGTCTGTTCGATCAACACCTCCGTTCGTCAAAAGGAACACCTTTTAAACGTCATCGACCGTGAAAACGAACAGATCAAACAGAAACTTTCAAATCTATCCGTCGAAAAGCCCGAAGTCTGTAGCATCGACAAAAACGCTACGCCACAGGTTTGTGAGATCGACACCAAAGGCGCCCCGGACGTTTGTGAGATAAATACGAGCTATAAGCCGACCGTTCCAGGGATCGACACCAACACCGAAGGCGAAATCAACATCGCCGATACTTATGGGATCAACGTTCCCGTCTCAGAGGAAGAACGCAGGAAACTCGTCGAGCTTCTAAATAAAGAAGAAAAAAAGTACACCTCCAAAGCAACGATTCGCGTCATAAAAAACGGTCCGTATATCGTTGAAGGCGATCTTCCCGTCTATGACGGCGCCATAAAAATCAATGAGATCGGCCAGAGTATCGGCTGGGACAAAGTGCGCAAACTTAAAGAGCCAAAAGTTTTGGCCCTTTGCCGTTGTGGGCACTCAAAGCACATGCCATTTTGCGACGAATCCCACCTGAAAGAACATTTTGACGGGACCTGTACGGCTAAAAATAAGCCTTACAACGAAGCCGCGGACATTTACCGGGGCTGTCCGGGCGTTTACCTAATGGACGAAGAAAGCCTTTGCGCCATCGTCCGCTTTTGCGACCCGCACGGCTCGTGCTGGAATCTAGTAAAAAGCGACGACACTGTAGATATCGCAAAAGAACAAACCTTCAACTGCGCTTCCGGCCGTCTTACGCTTATAAAAGACAATAAAAAAGTAGAGCCCGAACTTGAGCAGGAGATCGAATGCATCTACGATACGGAGCGCGACGTTTTGGGACCGCTCTGGGTCAAAGGCGGTATCCCGGTCAAGACCGACGAGACGGACTACGAAGTCCGCAACCGCCAAACGCTTTGCCGTTGCGGCCGGTCTTACAACAAGCCGTTTTGCGACGGAATGCACCTGACATGTCCGAAGCTCAACGAAGAAGAAATCGAGGAAAATGACTAAACTTAAATTTTTGCTCCCACTTTTCGGCTTACTTCTTTTTTTAAGCGGTTGTTCGTTTTATAATAATCAGGTTAGCGATTTGACCTTTCTGTCTCCACCTGAAGAAGACGATACCGTCAGCGGGATCTGGAGCGCACAGGAAGATCTTTTGGCTACGGAGTATTATATCTACGGCAACGGAAACTTCGTCACGGTCTTTCAGGACGTAGAGGAAGAGACCTGGGTTTGCGACGGGCACTGGAGTGAAGACGGCGATTATTCTTTTGAGCCGATCCATTTTTATAACTTCGATCAAGAATCCGGAAAATGGATCGAGTCGACCGATACTTTTGGGAGTGCGACGGGTAAATTAAATAATAACAAGTTAGAGTTAAATGTAAGCTTACCGAATCAGCAAAACAAAGAGATCTCTTTGGATAAAAACTCACTAAACATAGATATTCCACAAGCCGAAGAGATTGCTCTTTTAATTAATAATTTTCTAGAACTTTAGGAGGAACAAAATGATTACTAAAGATACAAAAATAATGGAAGTCGTTCAAAACCATCCGGAATCAATCGCAGTTTTCCAGAATCACGGTTTGGGGTGCGTCGGCTGTATGCTCGCAAACTTCGAAACCTTAGGTGAAGGCGCGATGGCTCATGGGATCGATATCGATACCCTACTTGAAGATTTAAACAATCTTCCGGACGAAACCGAAGAAGTGGTTGTAGAAGATTAAAACGGCCTGAATTATTTCCAGGCCGCACTGACCTTTCGCTTTTGGCGAAAGGTTTTTTTATACTTTAAGCTCAACTCCGTCTTTTAAAAGTAAGTCTTTGTTTTCTTCTAAAACCGGATCCACAATTTCTTTTACGTAAGCCTCAACCTGTTTTGCCGCTAGGCCCGTATAAAGATCCGGGTCCAGTAGATCGTCGATGTCGTCTTTTATAAAGGCAAAGGCCGGGTCTTCTTTTATGAGCTCAACGAGGTTGTTGTCTTCCCCTTTTTCTTTTACGTTATAGGCCGCATCCATACTGAGGGTGCGGATCTTTTCGTGTAGCTCCTGTCTATCCCCACCTTTTTTTACGGCTTCCATTAAAATATTTTCGGTCACCATAAAGGGAAGCTCTTCCGCGATATGCTTTTTGATCATCTCCTTATGAACGACCAGTCCGTCGGTTACGTTTATCGCGATGCTTAAAATAGCGTCGGTCGCCATAAAGGCTTCGGGAATGGAGATACGCTTGTTGGCCGAATCGTCTAAGGTCCGTTCGAACCACTGAGTCCCATAGGTAAAGGCCGGATTTAGTGAATCGATAATGACGTAGCGGGCCAAGGAGCAGATACGCTCCGTGCGCATGGGATTACGCTTATAAGCCATGGCCGAAGAGCCGATCTGGCTTTTTTCAAAGGGTTCTTCGATCTCTTTTAAGTGTTGGAGCAGTCTTATCTCCGTAGCAAACTTTAAAAGCGTCTGGGCGATCCCGGACAAAACGTTTAGGATTCTGGTGTCGAGTTTTCTGGGATAGGTCTGTCCGGTAAGTGAAAAAGAGTCGTCAAAGCCCATTTTATTGCAGACTTTTTTATCGAGCTCTAAAACTTTTGTTTCGTCCCCATTAAAGAGTTCCAAAAAAGAGGCTTGGGTTCCGGTCGTCCCCTTGGCCCCACGGAGTTTGACCGTTGAGATCAAATAATCCAGATCTTCAAGATCGCTCATCAGATCCTGAAGCCACAGTCCCGCGCGTTTTCCGACGGTAGTGAGCTGGGCCGGTTGAAAATGGGTAAAGCCGAGCGTAGCAAGATCTTTATAGTTAAGGACGAAGTCCCGTACGTTTTTTATCAAATTAATTAGGAGACGTCGAACCTGAAGAAGAGCCTGATAATACTGGATGACGTCCGTGTTATCGCCGACAAAAGCCGACGTCGCTCCCAGATGGATAATCCCCTTGGCTTTCGGCGCGGCCTCGCCAAAGGTATGGACGTGGGCCATAACGTCGTGTCGGAATTTCTTCTCATACTCGGCCGCCAGATCGTAGTCGATGTCTTCTAGGTGCTCTCTCATCTGGCTTAGCTGTTCTTCGGTGATGTCGAGCCCCAGTTCTTTTTCGGCTTCCGCCAAAGCCAGCCACAGTCTTCGCCAGGTCGAGAATTTAAAATCGGGTGAGAAAATTTGTTTTATCTCATCGGAAGCGTAACGCGTGTTTAATGGGTTTTCGTAGTATTTACTCATAGATGCGGTTGATCCTCTCAATTGATCGGGCTTTTCCCGTCGTCTCGTCGATGTCAACGACGGCGCCGTTAAACTGCCAGGGCTTTTTTAACTCGACTTCAAAACGCCGCGGTTGTCTGGTCAAAAATTTATTTATAATAATTTCCTTTTCTACCCCAAGAATGCTGTTTTCCGGTCCCGTCATCCCCAGGTCCGTAATATAAGCGGTCCCGCCCGGGAGGACTTTTTCATCCGCCGTCTGAACGTGGGTGTGGGTTCCTACGACGGCCGAAACTTTCCCGTCGAGATAATGCCCGAGGGCTAATTTCTCACTCGTCGCTTCCGCGTGGTGGTCGACGAGAATAATATCGCAGTCTTTTAACTCGTCCAGAGACTCATCGATGAACAAAAACGGGGAGTCCATTTCGTTCATGTAAATTTGCCCGGAAATATTAATGACCCCGACTTTTATCCCATCTTTTTCAATGACCGTCGTTCCTTTTCCCGGTACAACTTTGGGGTAATTGACCGGCCGCACGAGTTGCGGGTAATTGTCGATGTAGGTTTCGATTTCCTTTTGACCAAAAGTATGGTTACCCATCGTCACCGAATCGATCGGGGTTTGCAAAAGCTGTTTTAAATTCTTTTCGGTCAGTCCCCTTCCGTGTGACGCGTTTTCCAGATTGGCGTTTACAAAATCTACGTCGTATTCGTTTTTTAGATTCTCCAGCTCCTGCAGCAGTAGTTTTCTACCCGGTCTTCCAACCACGTCTCCAATAAATAAAATTTTCATTGCAAAATAAAAAAGTCCCAATAAAGGGACTTTATTTTAATCCTTATTAGTTTTTGTAGGTTTCTCCGAAGGAGAAGTTTTATTAGCTTCGGTTTTTAGTTTTTCGTTTTGTCTTCCAAAACGCGTATCTAGGAGTTTATCGACTACATCATCCCGGTCGCCTAGTTCGATCTGCTCTAGCCCAATATTATTGAGTTCTTCCCGTTTTTTGGACTTGACTTCGTAATCAATTTCCCAATGGATCAGGTAAGTTAAAGCAGCTCTTAGTAGAACCAGCATAGCCGTAAAATAAAGCTCTCTTACGTCTCTGACGATAACGGTCCTTAGAATCTCACTACCCAGTTTAAATTCAAGGGCAAGGGCCATGCCTTCAGCAAGATTTAGTCGAATCGATGGATTCTTCGTAAAATAGTCTTTGATCCCCTTTATACCAGCGACAACCAGCACGACAATGCCCACGAATTCAAAAGCAAGTATTGCCCAGTTCGCTAAGATCTCAATAAATTCTTCAAAAAGTTCGAACATCGATGCATAACTCCTATTTTTTATTCCATTATATCAAAAAATTATCCTTTTTTTATCTGGCGTATTCAACTTGTCGTGTTTCTCGGATCAAATTTACTTTGATATTTCCAGGATAATCCAGTTCGTTTTCGATCTTTTTGGCGATTTGTTTGGAAAGCATATACATGGCATCGTCGTCTACTTCGTTGGGTTTTACCATAATACGAAGTTCACGACCTGCCTGTATCGCGTATGATTTTTCGATGCCATCGAACGAATTGGCAATTTTTTCAAGATCTTCAAGACGCTGGACATAAGATACGAGCGTTTCTGTCCGGGCACCCGGTCTAGCCGCTGAGATCGCGTCCGCAGCCTGAACGATCACGGCTTCTAGAGTAGTCGCTTCGATATCGTTGTGATGGGCTTCAACGGCGTGGATGACGTCTTTCTTTTCGCGGTATTTCTTGAGTAGATTGACCCCGATCTCGACGTGATTTCCTTCGACTTCGTGATCGATGGCCTTTCCGATATCGTGAAGAAGTCCGGCGCGCTTGGCTAACTTAACGTTTCCACCGAGCTCTCCGGCCATCACGCCGGCCAAATTGGCGACTTCGATGGCGTGCTTAAGTACGTTCTGGCCGTAACTGGTTCGAAACTTTAGCCTTCCAAGATATTTTACGAGTTCCGGATGTACGTTGTGGATTCCGGTTTCGTAGCAAGCTTGTTCGCCTTCTTCTTTTATCTGATTTTCGATCTCTTTTTTCGCCCGGTTGACGGTTTCTTCGATCCGCCCCGGATGGATGCGCCCGTCAAGGATCAAGCGTTCTAGCGCGATTCTTGCCGTCTCTCTTCTTATGGGATCAAACCCCGAAAGGATGACGGCTTCCGGCGTATCGTCGATGATGATCTCTATACCCGTGGCGGTCTCTAAAGCCCGGATGTTTCGACCCTCTCTTCCGATGATACGGCCTTTCATCTCGTCATTTGGAAGGTTTACGACCGTGATCGTGTTTTCCGCAACGTGGTCCGCGGCGCAGCGCTGGATGGTCCTTGCGATGATTTCTCTGGCCTTTTTGTCCGCGTTTTCACGGGCTTCGTTTTCGATTTTATGGGAAAGTTTTGCGGCGTCCGCGATCGATTCCTTGCGGACTTCTTCCATTAGGATCTCTTTGGCTTCGTCGTGGGTCAGGTTTGAAATGTTTTCAAGTTCCTTGACCTGTTGGTGGTAAAGCGTTTCTATCTTCTGCTGCTTTCGATCGACGTCTTTTCTCCGGTTTTCCAGCTTTTCTTCTTGCTTTTCCAAATTGTTGAACCTTTTATCCAAGGATTCTTCCTTTTGGTTTAACCGGTTTTCTAACTTATTTAATTCATTTCGACGTTGTTGATTTTCTTTTTCAAAAGCTTCTTTATATTTAATCGATTCTTCTTTAGCGTTAAATAGAATCTCTTTACTTTCGTTTTTTGCGCTTTTGCGAGCGTTTTCGACGATTTGCGATGCCGTTTGTTTTGCTGTTCCAATCGATGATCCGCTGACACTTTTGTTGATCAGATATCCGGCAGCAAAGCCTATAACTACGGCAATGACGACGTAAAGTATTGTTGCTATTTTACTAACCTCCTTAATTAAATTTTAGCGAAAATCCGCTTTTTTAATTGTATTTATATTTTACGAGCAAGTCAACGATTATGACAAAACCTAGATTAAATTTCGTTAGATAAAAGTTAAAACCATTATTTTTATCAGAAAAAACTTTTCGTCCCTAAAGACAAATCAGTATGATTCAACCTAGCCGTCCCACCTTTCTCCTCTGACAATTAATATGTTGCGCAATAAGGTTTAATTTTAAGAAAAATAGGTCGAACTTCTAAATCGGTTTGATTATCTGAAAATTTGAAGGTTTTGTAACAAGTGGTTAGATCGACGAAAACGGCTTGATAAAACTTGAAAGGAAATACGGTTCAAACCAAATCGTTTTTTTAATTTTCAGGAAGATCTGTGTGGAATTAAAATGTAAATTAAAAAATAAAAAAGCCCGAACGAAATAAGTTTTGGAAAAACTAAAATAATCATTCGGGCTGTTTCTAAGCTAAATACGAGAATGTAGATAAGAAGCGTTAGACCTTAAAAAAATCGTTTAAAATCAATCTTCTTTCGCCTTTTTAGGCGGAAGATCCTTAAAAATATCCGAGTAATTGGTTTCTACCGCGTTGTAGATTCCAATTTTGATCCTTCTCGGGACCGGGACCACCTGTTGGATAAAACCGCTTTTCTCAAAATTGTAAATGACGAGTTCTTCGTTGTTTATGTCTAGGACCCAGTATTCCCGGACACCGCCTTCTTTTAGATACATCGGCTTAATGCAATAAGCCAGTTCGTTGTCTTCGCTGTCCGTATAATCGATCACCCAATCCACTTGGCGGTCGCTTTTGTTGACTTTGACCGAAACCATCGGACGCAGGATCGTATTGGGGGCTTTGCTTAAAGTGGTAGAGACGAAGGGTTCGCTGATTTCATCGAGCGGCTTTGCCGTTAGTTTGATATGTTCTAAGATCTCAAAAATATTCTGCGTTAGTTTTTCGATCCGTTCATCTATCGGCATGCGCTCAAAAAAACGCCCTCCGATCAGCTCTTTATTTATTATTTTCTCGTGATTAATTGGATTCATAATATTTTCCTTGAAAAGTTTCTTGTTGTCGCATTCGAGACAGTAGATGATCTTTGACTTTCCACCAACTCCGGTGCCAATTTGCCACAACGCTGTCGGACTCAGGTACCCTTCCGATCAGACGTTGGATGGCAATCTCGGGATTTAAATTCTCAAGAAGTAAAATGGTCCGCTCTATAAAATCATCTTCACTTAAAAGCCTTAGCCCGTCTTTATACATCGATTCAAGAACCGTACCTTTTTCAACGTACAGCGAATGTATCTTAAGCGTATCGCTCGTTAAGTTGATAAGCCTTGCCGCTTTAAGGACGTCATCTTTTGTATCCCATGGCAGGTCGCTGATTAGATGGGTCGTTAAGGATAGTCCGTTTGTTTTTATGCGCTCAGCCGTATCTATAAAATCTTCGACCGTATGGCCCCGATTTAAAATCTCCAGTGTTTTGTTATTAGAACTTTGTAAACCGAGCTCTACCGAGACCTCGGTTCCGGTCTTTTCCTTTAAATCTCTTAAAAAATCAAGGTGGTTTTTACCGACGCAGTCGGGTCTGGTCGAAACCGCCAGCTCGACGATCCCGGGAAAGTTTGCGGCCTCGTTCATGTACCTTTTAAAGTCGTCAAAATCCAAATACGTATTTGAAAAACTTTGAAAATACGCGATAAACTTCTTGGCCTTATACTTTTTTTCGATCAGTGCCCGGTTTTCCCTAAGCTGGGTCGTGACCGGAAGAAACGAACTTAAGAGCTCGTGCCCACTGCCTTTTTCGCCACAGAAAATGCAACCACCGACCCCCTTGGTTCCGTCACGGTTGGGACAGCTGCAGGGGATGTTGACGGGTAATTTGTAAACCTTTTGGCCGTACTTTTGTTTTAAGTAGGCCGAATAAGGATAATACAGATCCTCCATCAAAGATCAGTTTTTCATAAAATCCGGAGCTTCGTCTTCTTCAGCGCTGATACTGAGTACGAATTTTACGTCGTCGACAAAGTTTAGTTTACTCAACAGTTCGATAAATTCTTTAGCGGATTCCGGACCGTTGGCGTCGAGGATTCTTAAAAAATTATCTAAATAAATTGCTCTGATATCGTAGTTACTAGCTAAAACACCGCATAGAAAGCCGTATAGTTCTAAAGTCCCACAGATGTGGTATTCTTCCGTATTGATAAACCGGATTCTGGTACTAACTTCCGCACGATATTTGTCCCTGTCGTTGATAAATAAGACGTCTCCCTTGGTGGTCTCGAGTTCGAGATTTGCCATATCGATCATCCGTTTGGTTTTTCCGCTTCCTTTAGAACCGAAAACATATTCGATCATAGTGACCCTCCAAAAAAAGTGTTTAATTAGATTATAATCGAGATTTTTCTAGTTAATCAACCGAAAATAATAGTACAATAAGAGAGAGGAAAATTGTTATTGTTTTTATATAAATTTAGCTGCAATTTTGGCTTTTTAGGATTCGAGAATTTTTTATTATCATAAACACGATGGATAGATTAACAGCAAACGATATGATCGAACTCTTTGACGAACAACTCAAGAACGCGGAGAGGATACAAAAAAAGATCATCCCAGATTCAGGACAATTTCAATCTAGGTATTACAGCTTTTATTCCTATCTAAAACCGTTTCGAAGAGTTGGCGGAGATTTTTACGATTTTAAAATATTCAACGACGATTGTGTAAGCTTCTTCCTTGCGGACGCGACCGGTCACGGGATCGACGCGGCCATGGTGACCGGTATGGTCAAGCTTATTTATTCTTATTCCCTGAAAATAGACGAAGTCAACCGCTCTCCGGGAAAAACGATCGAACGTGTAGATAAAGATATTGAAAGCCTGTTGGATTTCTCATTTTTTTCCTGCTTTGGGATTTTGCTCGATCCCAAAAACAAAAAGATCTACTGGAACAACGCGGGACATCCGCCGGCGTTTTTGATCAGTCAAAATAATACCGTAACTCCACTATCTGCGGTCTTGCCTTTGATCGGAATGCATTCTATGTTATCTTTTGTAGATTATTCCGACCAGGAAAATCAATTTGCTCCAGGAGATAAACTGATCCTTTATACGGACGGACTGACGGAGGCAAAAAACGCGGACGGAGAGGAGTATTCGGTAGAGCGCGTCCAAAAACGCATCGACGAGTACAAACACCTGCAAGTCCAGACCCTGTGTGAGATCCTAATCAACGACTACAAAGACTTCACCAAGGGAACGGAAGCCACCGACGACATCTGTCTCGTAGGGATCGAATTTGAAGATAATGAGTGAAAGGAAAAAAATTTTGATCATGACTTGTTCGCACGGTTCAGGTCATCGAATGATCGCCAATACGTTAAAGGAAAAATACGAAGAACTCGGCTGCGAAGTTCTGGTCTTTGATATATTTAACGAGTACAGCCGTCTGATGAACGTCATGATGGAAAAACTATACCTTCTCTCGTACAAGCCCGTGATCGATAAGATTTACGGCTACCTTTACCACTCGACCGACAAAGAAGACGGCGATTCCTTAGACCGCTTTTATGCGCTCTTTAAAGATATCGTCGTCAACATCATTACCGGCTTTAACCCGGACCTGATCGTAAACACGTACAACCACCGCTCGGTCCCGCTTTTTAAAAATACTTATTATCCCGATATCCCGCTAATTAGCGTGATCACCGAGTATACCCTGCCGTCTTTTTGGGTCCACGACAGCAACGATAAGTTTTACGTCGCCTGCGACACGACCAAAGAACGGCTCGAAAATCATGGGATCAGTCCGGAAAAAATCGCCGTCACCGGGATTCCGGTGCGTGAAAACTTCGAGCGTAAGCTCGATAAAGCCGAGCTATATGAAAAGTACGGCTTAGACCCTAACAAGAAGACGCTCGTCATCTTTGCCGGAACCTACGGCGTTCTAAAACAACTCGAAAGGATCTGTCAGGGCGTCGACCAGTTCGAAGGCTTGCAGACGATCGTCGTGTGTGGCTTAAACCACAAGCTCTATAAAAAGCTTACAAAACGCGATTACAAGAACATCATCATCGAGCGCTACATCAACAACATCGAAGAAATTTACGAGCTCGGCGACTTTATGGTCACAAAACCGGGCGGAACGGTCCTAAGCGAAATCGTAAAGACCAAGATGCCGGTGATCTTATACGATCCCGTCCCAGGACAGGAACTGGAAAACGCGATGATCTTTTCCAAATTAAAAGCGGGGATCATCGCTAAAAACGTTAACGAAGTCCTGGATTCCATCAATTATTTTTTGTGTATTCCCGAGTCAACCGAACTGATACGTAAAAATCTTGAAAAGCTGGACTATGGAAATTCAACCGAACTGATCGTTCGGGACTCACTTAAACTGATTAAAGATTCTTAAGCCGGAACTGTTTCCGGCTTTTTATTATATGTTTTTACAGATCAACAACCTCGATTTTTCCTATGGAGACAATAGGATCTTTGAAGGAGCCAGTTTAATCTTAGACGAACACTCAAAAATCGGTCTTATCGGCTCAAACGGGATCGGTAAATCCACCCTACTAGAACTCATAAACGACGTCTATTTACCGGACGGCGGGACGATCGAAAAAGACGAAGCGCTCACCATAGGTTACCTTCACCAAAACACGGATTTTCATACCCATAAAACGGTAAACGAGATCTTTAATGAAATTTTTGCCGACTTCATCGGTATGGAAGATCACGTCCGGGACCTCGAAAAACAAATCGAATCGGCCGATGTGGATAAGCTCGACGAGCTTCTAGAAGAATACGGGCGCTTTCAGGATGAGTTAAACAAAAGCGAAACCCGAAGTTATAAGAGTAAAATCATCGGTACCCTAAAGGGATTGGGTTTTAAAGAAGAGGATCTATACCGGGATTTTGATTCTTTCTCCGGCGGTCAGAAAACGAGCCTGCTACTGGCGATGGAACTCTTAAAGGAGCCGGATCTTCTTCTTTTAGACGAGCCGACGAACTTCTTGGACATCGAGTCGCTCGAATGGCTGGAAAATTTCCTAAAAAATTATAATAAGAGTTTTCTAGTCATCTCCCACGACCGTTACTTTTTGGACGCCGTCTGTAAAGAGATCGTCGAAGTGGAGGATCATAAGCTTAAAAGTTATCCCGGAAACTACTCGAACTACTTACAGAAAAAAGAGACCGAACGCGAAGAACTTCTGAAGAGAAAAAAGAAAATCGACCGGGAGATCGAAAAGGAAAAACAGATCATCCGCCGCTACCGGGACATCAATTCCAAACAATCGAACCGCCATGCCAGAAGCAGGGAAAAGCGACTAGAAAAGCTCGAGAAGGCCCCGGTCGTTTCAAATAAACGCACTTCCAGTTTTACCTTTAAATCCACGGATCGTAGCGGGGACCGGGTCCTGACGGTCGAAGAGGTCTCTAAGAGCTATGGCGATCACAAGATTTTAGACGGACTCAGTTTCCAGGTCAACCGGACCGAAAAGATCGGACTCATCGGCGCTAACGGCGTCGGTAAGTCGACGCTGTTTCACCTGTTAAAAGATCCGAGTCTTCGCGATACCGGAAGCGTCACTTTCGGGACAAAAGTCAAAACGGAGTGGTTCGAACAGGAATTTACGGACCTACTCCCGCTTTATGACCTCGATCTTATCTCTGCTGTCAGGGAATTTGATACCTTTTTGGACGACGGTCAGATCCGGAGCATTTTGGCTTCCTTTTTGTTTTACGACGAAGACGTGGATAAAAAAGTCAGCGAGCTCTCGGGTGGTGAAAAGGTAAGGCTAAAACTGATCCGTATCGTTTTATCCGAGGCAAACTTCCTGGTTCTCGACGAACCGACCAACCACCTGGATCTTGAGACCAAAGAACTCCTAGAAGAGGTCCTAAAGAGTTTTGACGGGACCATTCTTATCATCTCCCACGACCGGTATTTGTTAAACAAAATCGCCGACCAGATCTTTGAGCTCACGCCAGCTGGAATGAACTCCTATCTTGGAAACTACAACGACTACTACCGGCAAAAGAACGCCAAAGAAGAAATCCAGGCGCTTAAAGAGGAAAAACCTTCAAAGACACAGCGCAAGCTAGAACAAAAGAAAAAACGCGAACTGGAAAAAGAAGTCACGGCCAAAAAAAGAGCGGTCAAAACCCTAGAGGATGAGATCGAAGAAAAAACACTTAAAATCCGAAATTTCGAAGAAAAAATAAGCGAGAAAGGCTTTTATCAAAGTAAGGACAGTATGACCATTTTAAACGATTATAACGCTTTAAAAGAAGAAATAAGCGCTTTGGAAGAGGCTTGGGAAGTAGCCCTAATCGAACTTGAAGATTTCGAAGAGAAACTAAACAGCGGTTAAAAGCACTGTGCTTTTAACCGCTATTTTAAATTTTCGAAAAAATTGACCGCTTCGTCGATCTCGTTAAGTGAAAAAATCTCTTTTCGGTATTTGCTGGCGTTTGGGATCCCACCAACGTACGAAGCCAAAGTTTTACGAAGCGGGATAACGCTGGTCTCCCCCGTTATTTCTTTTAAAAGTTTAAGGTGGTCTAAAGCAAAAAGGATCCGGTCTTCTTTGGTTAGTTCTTTATACGTTCCGGTATTGAAGTAGTCCTTGATCCGGTTAAAGATGCCCGGGTCTTCGACGGCTTTGCGGCCGATCATTAGACCGTCTACCCCGAGTTCTATCGCTTTTTTCGCGTCTTCCGGCGTCTTTATATCCCCCGATAAAACGACCGGGATCTGCGTTTTTTCCAAAGCCTCTTTTACGATGTCCCAATCGGCCGAGCCCGAATAAAACTGGCTCCGCGTCCTGGGATGGATCGTGATCCGGTCGACTCCGGCCTCGTTAAAGACCGGAATGAGTTCAGGAAGCAAATTTTCCCCATGCTTAAAACCCGAACGCGTTTTTACCGTCACCGGGACCTCGGCCGCTTCTTTGATCGCGACCAGACAATCCCCCAAAAGGTCGGGCCTATTTAAAAGGGCTGAGCCGTCTCCGTTTTTTACGATCTTTGGGGCGGGACAGCCGGCATTAAAATCGATAAAATCAAAATCGATCTTTCCTTCCTTTTTAAGCCCGTTTAAAATCTGGGTCGATTCTTTTAAGATTTCGGGTTCTGACCCAAAGATTTGAATCCCATAGTTTTTTTCGTTTTTATCCGTCTCAAGAAGTTTTTGGGACTTTTTATCGCCATAATACAGGCCCTTGGCGCTGACCATCTCAGAGGTCGTTACGTCGGCACCGTTTTCTATGGCCAATAAACGAAATGGCAGGTCGGTATAACCTGCCATCGGCGCTAAATATAGTTTCGGTAAATTCACAGGTCCGGTCGGTTCTTTTTCTTTAAATCTTTATTTTTATCGTAGATCAGTTTTAGTCCGTTTAGTGAGAGCATTGGATCGTACTCGTCTATGAGATCGGATGCTCTCGAGATCATACGACCGTACCCGCCGGTTGCGATAACCTTTGTCTTATTGTTTCCGACTTCCTTTTTTAACTGTTTGATGATCTGCTCGGTAAGTCCCAGATAACCGTAAAAGACGCCGGCCTGGATACTGCTTACGGTATCTTTGGCTATAATCGAGTCGAGCTCGACGATCTCCACGTTCGGAAGCTGGGCCGCGTTGCTAAAGAGCGCGTCGGCTGAAATTTGCATCCCGGGACAGGTGACCTTGGCCGCCATCGCCCCTTTGTCGTCGATATAATCGAAGGTCGTAGCCGTTCCGAAATCGCAGACGATGATGTTCCCGTCGGCCTTTTCAAGCGCCGCTACGGCATCGATGATCCGGTCCGAACCGACTTCCGAGGGATCGGCCAGTTTGATATCCAGTCCCGTTTTGATCCCGGGGGCTACGATGATCGGTTTGATCCGAAAAAGCTTTTTTACGGCGTTGACCAGTGAGTGCATGATGTTCGGGACGACCGATGAGATGATCACGTCCGAGATATTCTTTGGCTTTAATTTTGCGTCTTTTAAAAAACCACGAAACACAACGGCGTATTCATCGGAGGTCCTGGGCGTCTTTGTGACAAAGCGCCACGAATCGATCAGCTTATTGCCCTGAAAGATCCCACATTCGGAATTTGTGTTTCCTACGTCAATCACTAAAATTGTACTGTTATCCATTGTTATTAAGCTTAGCTAGAAACTTTTCTTCCTCCACGATGGCCCGTTTATGAACGCCATGGGCTATCTCACTTCCTGAAGCAGACGCTTTAAAATCGAAGGTTACGATTCTTTTATGCTGTTCTTTGATTTCGACTTCAAGCTCAACTTTATCTCCTACGGCCGTCGGAGCCAGATGATCGATCTGGAAGTAAATCCCAACGCTCGACTGGCCTTCTTCGAGAAACTGGTTTAATAAATTATAAGCGAGGTTTTCGGCCCATATAACCAAAGAAGGAGTGGCAAGGACTTTAAATCCGCCACTCCCGATGCTTTTTGCCGTATCTTTGTTTTCTACGGTGAATGTTTTATTTACAAATTTTCCTACGAACGAATTCAAATTTAATTACCTTCTATAATCGGTGATTTCGGCTTCTTTAACAAGTCTTTAATTTTCTTTGGAGCCTTCGGTTGCTGGCTTCGGTCGTCGGGTTCTTCTTCGACGATGACCGCTTCTTCAACGACTCCGGTGTTGTAGATGCGCTTAAATTCTTCACCACTTATTGTACTCTCTTTTAGTAGGGTTTCGGCAATTAAAATGAGAATATCTTTCTTTTCTTCCAAGATATTTACGGCCTTTTCAAAAGAGCTTTCAACGATGTCCCGGACCTCGTTATCGATCTTAGAGGCGATTTCTTCCGAGTAGTCGCGCTGCGTTCCAAGATCGCGCCCTAAGAAGATCTCGTTTTCGCCGTTTCCGAATTTCATCGGTCCGAGTTCTTCGCTCATTCCCCATTCGGTGATCATCTTCTTGGCGATCTGCGTCGCGCGTTCGATATCGTTTGAGGCTCCGGTACAAATATCTTCAAGAGCCACCTTTTCGGCCGCCCGGCCGCCTAAAAGTCCGGCGATACGGTCTAGGAGCTTACCTTTGGTCATGTGCTGCGAATCGTCTACGGGCAGGGAAATCGTATAACCCGCGGCCATTCCTCTCGGAATGATCGAAATTTCGTGGACTTCTTCACCGTTGTGGAGGTATTCCATGACGATCGCGTGACCGGCTTCGTGGTAGGCCGTGATCTTTTGGTCTTCTTCGGTGATCACTTTGCTCTTCTTTTCCGGTCCGGCAATGACACGCTTGATGGCTTCTTCGAGTTCTTCCATCGTGATGACTTTCTTTTTGTGCCGCGCGGTCAAAAGCGCCGCTTCGTTCATCAAGTTTTCAAGGTCGGCTCCGGTAAAGCCCGGGGTCCCCTTGGCTATAACTCCCAGATCGACCGAAGAATCGATCGGTTTTTCCTTTTTGTGGACGTGTAGGATCTGTTCACGGCCTTTGACGTCCGGAACCCCTACCGTGATCTGCCGGTCAAAACGGCCGGGTCTTAACAAGGCAGGATCGAGGATGTCGGGGCGGTTCGTCGCGGCTACGACGATTACGTTTTCGTGGACCCCAAATCCGTCCATTTCGACGAGAAGCTGGTTTAAGGTTAGTTCCCGTTCATCATGGCCACCACC
>CANRHG010000003.1 GCA_947630385.1 uncultured Eubacteriaceae bacterium | reverse complement strand
ATCGAGCATCAAATCTACCAGAAGATCTACGATAACTTTGGAAAAAGGTGGTTAAAGAGAAGAAATATAACAGATCTATCTAAAGTTATGAATCTAGAACGGCTTGCTTCGAGTGTACGTTTCTACCTTTATCCTTTTTATCACTTACTTCTATGGGATTGCTTTGGGCTTCATAGAGAAGATTTCCTTTGATTGTTTACATTAAAGTTTGGCAAAGCTGATTATTTTTCGATTGCTGTTGTCAGACTTTAATGTAAAAATTCATTTATATGCGACGCAAATATCGGTTGAAAAGGCTTATTTTTGTCAGAGTTTAATGTAAAGAGACACGAAAATAGGGGGTTTAGACCTGTTTTTGAGCCTAAAAATCGAGAATTGAAAATAATAATGTCCGGATTTTCTCGTGGCCTATAGAGGTAACCCCCTGATTCTCCATGTTGCTAAAATCCATCGTATCATGGAAATGCGCAAGTTTCTTTCGTAAGATTATCCAACAGCAATAGTTAGAAATCTACTATAAATTTTCCTTCAACTACCTATTTAATTCGACCAGTCAATTGGAAAATCGTAAGAATTTAGCCAATGGCTCTATGGATCCAGATAATTTTACGATAGATTAGGAGAATTTCCAGGAAGAAGTAAGTATAGACGACCGAAATTCCAGATATAAGCTGCAGTGGTATCTTAAGATTTTTGATCGAAAAGTTAAAACTATAATGTAAAAAGGTTAAGAGTTTAATGTAAAATGAAAAAAACTTTAATGTAAACTGACTACTCGACATTATTATTTACAACTTTTCTGCGGTTCCGGACATTATTATTTACAACGGACATTATTATTTACATCAGGTCATTATTATTTACACGTGTACAAAGGTTATCCAAGAGCTTTTTCGTCTTAGGAAGTCGGTCTTTATTATTTCCAAATGTCCAAAATTAAATGTACGAAAAACGGGATCAAAAATAAAAAAACCACTGTAAAACAGTGGTGAAATTTCATAATTGGCAGGGGCAATAGGATTTGAACCCATGGCACTCGGTTTTGGAGACCGATGCTCTACCAGACTGAGCTATACCCCTATATTAATGGTAGACCATCGGGGACTCGAACCCCGGACACCCTGATTAAGAGTCAGGTGCTCTAGCCAACTGAGCTAATGGTCCACGAATGAGTGCTTTGCTATTTTATAACAAAAACACAGTAAATGCAAGCAATTTTTTGATAAAAATAAATCTCTGCCCCGAAGTTCGAGGCAGAAAATAAGCTATCTATAAAATGTCTTTAACCCAAGCGGTTACGGTTTCTTGACTTGGACCGTTATTAAAGACTTTACCCGGAAGCCATTTTGCTCCGGGAACCAGGCTCTTTAATTCTTTTTCGGCTTTATCGATTCCACTTCCACCGGAAGTTGCAAACGGAATGACCGTCTTACCTTTTAGATCGTATTCCTTAACAAAGGTTAAAATAATGTTTGGGCAGGTGTGCCACCAGATCGGAAAGCCTAAGAAGATCGTATCGTACTGGCTAAAATCTGGGATCTTGTTTTTGATTCCCGGAAGGATCGAGCGGTCTTTGCTTTCGACCGTGGCACGGCTGTTCTGGTCCCGCCAATTGACGTCTGCCGTTTCGTAAGGTTTTTCGGGTTCAATATTAAAGAGATCGGACTGTGCTGCAATGGCGATCTTTTGGGCGATTTTTTCGGTTACGCCGGAAACGGAAAAATCTACGACTAAAACTTTACTCATGTCGTCTCCTTCGTTTTTATTTTATGATAACATTTTATTTTAGCTTTATGAAAAAAATGGAGATAATGATGGTTTTAATCATACTCATCGTTTTACTTTTCCTACTAGCGATTAAACCGGATAACAGCCGTAAAGAAGCTTTTAAGCCGTTTGAAGAAACTTACCTGGCTCATCGTGGGCTTTTTAATAACAAAGAAGACCGACCGGAAAATTCCATGCCGGCTTTTAAGGCGGCGGTCGATCACGGTTACGGTATCGAACTGGACGTTCAACTTACCAAAGACGAAAAGCTCGTCGTTTTTCACGATAAAAACTTAAAGAGAGCCTGTGGGGTCAATATCGACGTAGATGATTTGACCTACAACGAGCTTAAAAAATACGATTTATTTGGCCACGATCTCCACATTCCGCTATTTAAGGACGTTCTCGATTTAGTCCGTAACAAAGTTCCGCTAATGGTCGAAATAAAATCGGACGGTAATTGGGAATTGACCTCTAAATCGACGAATGAAGCTTTGGCCGGATATGACGGTGATTACTGCGTCATTTCTTTTAATCCTAACGTCGTACACTGGTTTAAAATAAATGCACCACAAACGTTACGCGGCCAGTTGGTGACCAATTATTTTATAGAAAATCCGGGCAAACCGTTTTTTGAAAAATTTGCTTTGACCAATCTTTTGGGAAACTTTTACGCGTGTCCCGATGTGATCTGCTATAACTGTAAGTACACCGACCACTGGTCGTTTTGGTTGTGCCGTAAAATTTATCATCCGGTCACGTCGTGCTGGACCGTTAAAAATGAAAAAGAGCTTGAAACAGCGAAAAAAGTATATAATATCTTTGTTTTTGAGGGATTTTTACCCGAGAAATAAAAATGGTGCGAGAGACGGGATTTGAACCCGTACGTGCGCCGCACACACGCCTCTGAAACGTGCTTGTCTGCCAGTTCCAACACTCTCGCAATTAAAGACAACGTATTAATTCTAATTGAAAGAAGGATAAAAGTCAAGTGTCCAGGAGCAGATTTTTAAAAATTTTTATACTTTTACTAATTCTGGGATCGGCTTTGATCCTTCTTTTTTTGTTAAGACCGACGGATAAGGGAAAAAAAGTCAATGTAATTAAGGACAATACCGTCATAGAGACTTTGGATCTCAACGAGCCGTTACAGAAGGATTATACTTTCGGATCGGACGTAAATACGGTCGTTATAAAAGACGGAACCGTCGAAGTTTTATCGGCCAACTGTCACAATCAAATTTGTGTAAATTCTGAGCCTATAAGTGAGGTCGGGGAGACGATCGCTTGTCTTCCGCACGGTTTTCTTTTGGAGGTCGTCGAGTGAAAACCAAAGATCTCGTTTTAGATGGGCTACTTGTAGCCGTCGGGGTCGCTCTCGGTTTTCTTGAAAGCCTGATCCCTTTCCCGCTCCCGGTTCCGGGAGCTAAATACGGCTTTGCGAATCTGGTTACGGTTTATAGCCTTTACGAACTTCCGCTTATACAAACGGTTTTGATCCTCATGGCCCGTATACTAATTAGTGGCTTCTTGTTTGGCTCTTTAAGCAGTCTTTTGTATTCGCTATCAGGAGCCGTATTAAGCCTTCTTATTATGATCCTGCTTAAAAGACAGGTCCCACTGCTTTTAGTGAGTATTTTCGGTGGGATCTTTCACAATGTCGGACAGCTCATTACGGCCTGTCTGGTGACCGGAACTTGGGGCCTTTTCTACACTTACGGCTTTTTTTTGGTTCTCGTAGGAAGTTTAACGGGGCTTACCGTCGGGATATTGTCAAAACTATTCTTACGCGCATCGGAAAGGATTTTTCATGGATTACGATAAACTAGCACTTAAGCAACACGAAGAGTTAAAAGGAAAGCTCAACGTCGTTTCAAAGATAAAAGTCGACAGCAAGGACAAATTAAGTACGGCTTATACCCCGGGCGTGGCCGCACCCTGTAGAGAAATCGCCAAAGATAAAGATAAGGTTTACACCTATACGGGCAAAGGAAACACGATAGCCGTAATTTCGGACGGCTCGGCCGTTTTGGGTTTGGGAAACATTGGTCCGGAAGCGGCTTTACCGGTGATGGAAGGAAAAGCCGTCCTCTTTAACGAATTTGCGGATATTGACGCGATTCCCTTATGCCTTGATACGCAGGATCCGGAGGAAATTGTTAAGACGGTTAAAAATCTTGCTCCCGTTTTGGGTGGGATCAATCTGGAAGACATTTCGGCTCCGAGGTGTTTTGAGATCGAACAAAAACTTAAAGAAGAACTCTCGATTCCGGTATTTCACGACGACCAACACGGGACGGCCGTGGTCGTTTGCGCGGCCCTGATCAACGCGCTTAAACTCACCGGCAAAGAGTTTAAAGATCTAAAAATCGTTATCAACGGCGCCGGGGCGGCAGGGGTAGCCATCGCGAAAATGCTAAGGTCTTTTGGGACCGAAGATATCGTGGTTTTAAACTCCAGAGGGATTCTAGATCCGGAAGATGAAAAACTCGATAAGTACCGAAAAGAACTGGCTAGGATCACCAACCCCAGAAAATTAAAGGGTGATTTAAAGATGGCGTTAAAAGACAGCGACGTTTTTATCGGAGTTTCCGTCGCAGATATTTTATCAAAGGAACTGATTGAGAGCATGAACGAGGATCCGGTGATACTGGCTATGGCCAACCCGGACCCGGAGATCGATCCGGCCCTGGCTAAAGAAGCCGGAGCCCGGCTCGTCGGAACGGGGCGAAGCGACTATCCCAATCAAATCAACAACGTCCTGGCTTTTCCCGGGATTTTCCGCGGAGCCTTAAACGTGCGGGCCGAGGCCATTACCGAAGACATGAAAAAGGCCGCGGCCATAGCCCTGGCAGGGGTAGTAGAAGAGCCGCGGGTCGATTACCTGCTTCCGGAACCGTTTGATCCTAGAGTTACGAAGGCCGTCGCTCAAGCGGTTGAAAAAGCCTGGCAAAAAAAGTAAAATATTTTTGATAACCAGTTTGCTAACTATGACAGTTAACAGACTGGTTTTTTTCGGTGTTTTTCCAAGAAAAACAACTATCTTTAATATAAACACATTTGAGGAGTTGTATGAGTTTTGAAAGTATCGTAGCAGCGGTAAACGATTTCGTTTGGGGTCCGATCATGTTGACCCTTTTAGTAGGTACGGGCGTTTTTTTAACGATCCGTTTGAAATTTCTGCCTTGGCGTAATCTTCCTTACGCTATTGGTCAGGTGTTTAAAAGTAGTCGAAGCGATGAAGGTTCAAAAGGGGATATAACGCCTTTTCAGTCCTTGATGACGGCTCTGGCCGCAACTATCGGTACGGGCAATATCGTCGGTGTTGCCACGGCCATGGTCCTCGGGGGACCCGGCGCGATCGTCTGGATGTGGCTGAGCGCTCTTTTTGGACTGTCTACCAAGTACGCCGAATCCACGCTGGCGGTCAAATACCGTATCGTGAACGAAGAAGGCGAAATGGCCGGCGGCCCGATGTACGTTCTAGAACGTGGCTTTAAAATAAAGTGGCTAGGAAAACTACTCGGCGTATTGTTCGCGATCTTCTGTATCGGAGCTTCTTTCGGAATCGGCAATATGACACAGGCCAATTCCATTGCTGCGGCTTTATACGATACGTTTTCCATCCCACAATGGATCATAGGGATCGTACTCGTTGTTTTGGTGGGGCTTGTTCTCGTCGGTGGGATAAAATCGATCGGCCGTGTTTGTGAAATGATCGTCCCGTTTATGGCCGTCTTTTACGTCATTTGTGGACTTATTGTAATTATTTTTAATTACAGAAATTTAGGTCCTGGACTAGCTGAAATTTTCCGTTTGGCGTTTTCAACGCAAGCCGTAACCGGGGGGATCGGAGGTACGATCGTAGCCAGTCTTATGTCGGCCATGCGCTGGGGTGTAGCCCGCGGGGTTTTTTCGAACGAATCCGGCCTCGGTTCTGCGCCGATCGCAGCCGCGGCCGCAAAGACCGATTCACCGTCACAGCAAGGTTATATCAACATGACCGGTACGTTCTTTGATACGATCATCGTCTGTTCGATTACCGGACTGGTTATCGCTTCTTCCGGCCAGCTCGGTCTTTTGGATGAAGCGGGTGAGTTAATTACGGGATCAGCGCTGACCATCCGTGCTTTCTCGTCGGTCTTTGGCGGCTTTGGCGGGATTATCGTCTCGGTCGGTCTGGCTCTTTTCGCTTTTTCAACGATCCTAGGTTGGGAGTATTACGGTGAAAAAGCCTTAGGTTATTTAATCGATAACAGAGCCGTCGCGATGGCTTACCGCATAATCTTTTCGCTCGTGATCTTCATCGGCGCGACACAAACCCTCGATCTCGTCTGGGACTTGTCCGATACGATGAACGGTCTAATGGCCATTCCAAACTTGATCTCGCTTCTCGTACTTAACGGCGTCGTAGCCAAAGAGTGCTTCAATTACGAACAAGAAGTTTTAATTCCCGAAAGAAAACGGGCAAAATAAAGATAAATGAAAGTAGTTTTAATTAACGGTAGTCCGCATAAAAACGGAAATACCTACGATATGTTAAACGATATCGCGCGTGAGCTAAACAATGAAGGCGTTCAGACCGAAATGTTTTGGATCGGCACCGGTCCGGTCCACGGCTGTATCGCTTGTGGGCGCTGCGATAAAACGCACCGCTGCATCTTCGACGACGATATCGTCAATCCCGTCTTAAAAGCGATGCAGACCGCCGACGGTTTTATCGTCGGATCTCCGGTTTATTACGCCTCACCGAACGGGGCTTTGATCAGTATTCTCGACCGGCTGTTTTACGCGGCCAACGACTGTTTCCACCACAAACCGGCCGCTGCCTGTGTCGTCGCGCGAAGAGCCGGAACGACCGCAGCGCTCGACGTGCTGGAAAAATATTTTACGATCACGGAAATGCCGGTCGTCTCGTCGGTTTACTGGCCGATGGAACACGGTAGGACCTTTGGCGAGACCAGACAGGACGAAGAAGGCATCTATATCATGAAGCGTTTGGCCAAGAACATGGTTTGGATGTTAAAAGCTATTGGAAACGCAGAAGCCGAAGGGATCGAGCCGCCCCGGATCGATACGGATCGTCCCTGGACCCACTTTATTAGGTAAATCAAATAAACCCAAAAAGGTAGATTTTCTTCCTTTTTGGGTTTTCTTTTTCTCGAATTTTCTAAAGCCTTTGTTTTTACTTCTTTGATTAAAAATTTCAATAGATTAAATTTAAAAACTTAATTGAAATCAAACTTGGTCAGTTTTTTGTTTAAATTTTAATTAAATTAAAACGTTTTAAAAAGTTTTCTGAAATCGATATCATCCGAAAAATTTTGTTCTAAAACTGGATTTTTTTTCTTTTTTTGTTAGTTAATCTTTTATGAAAACGGTTATATAAAGAAATAGATTAATACAAAATTTAATGAAAGGAGAAAGAACAATGGCTGAAAACGTTTCAACCAATGCATTCGAGCAAATCGATCCTAAAAAGGTTAAGACGATGTTGTGGATGCTAGCGATCATGTTTGTCCTTGGTACGCTGTGTCTGCAAGCTTTCAACCTGGTCTTCCAAAACATTGGGGACGATCTGGGAGCTCCGGAATACGCTTCGCTGATCTCTTCAATTCCCGGAATTGTTTTAGGTATTGTATGTTTTATTTATGGATCGCTCGGTGACTTCGTATCCCTGCGAAAGATGATGTTAGTCGGCATTGTCCTGTTGTTTGTTGGTTCTATCGGCGGTTTCTTCCTAAGCTTTAATATTTGGCTAGTTATCCTTTGCCGTTGCTTACAAACGGCTGGAGCACAAGTTGCCGGTTCGGTTTACCTGGTCATGACGGCAAGGTACTTACAAGACGAAGAAAAGGTTACCTTCTTCGGAATCTTTAACGCGGCCTATCAGCTGGCTACGTTAATCGGTATCGTCGCCGGTGGTGTTCTAACGACCATCAATTGGACTTTCTTATTCTTGATCCCGGTATTATCGATCTTCTTTATTCCTTATCTATTAAAGAACCTACCGACCTATGCACCGGCTGGTGATGTTAAGATCGACGTTCCTGGTTTTGTAATCATCGGTATCGCAGTTATGTTATTATCCCTGTACTTCTCGGATTACAATCTGTTCGTCCTTGCCGGATCGATCATATTCTTCATTATCTTTGCGATCTATATCTCTAGGGCCAAGAATCCGTTCATCACTCCCGAATTCTTCAAAAACAAGAGATGGCTCATGGCTACGCTGTTAGTTTTCATATTCTATTTTGTAAACTACTCACTGACACCGGCCTTCAACGCTTCGGGTGGCGCACTGTTCGGCTATAACTCGGCTCAGGTTTCTTTCATGCTAGTTCCGGCCTTTATCATTTCGGCAATCGTAGCTGTTGTTTCTGGTAAGATCGACGCGAAGATCGGTCGTGAAATGATGATCATCATAGCTGCAATCTTTATGGTCGTTGGCTTTGCTTTGACCGCTTTCTTCATTAACAGTGGTCCGGTAGCCATTATCATCACTTCAAGTATCATTTACATCGGCTTTGGTCTTATCTACTCTCCGATTTACGATACGGTTACAGGAACCGTCCCGCCAAACGAAGCCGGCCGTGTTCTTGGTCTGAACGACTTAGTTCTAAACGTAACCGCCTCCATCGGGATCAGCGTATTTGCTCCGATGATGATCGCAAATCCGAGCTACGGTTCGAACCTGCTTGGACAGACAGGTGAAGTCGCCCAGTATTCAAACTCTCGTCGGCTTGGTAGTTTATCTGCTAGTCCGCAGGACTGTTACAGCTAAAAAATAAATAAATTTAACAAAGGAGTTTTATTATGGCAAAAAAAGCTATTCTAGACTTAGATATTGGTGTCGATGATACCATGGCTTTAATGGAAGCTTTGGAAAATCCAGAACTCGATGTTATTGGTGTTACGACGGTTTTCGGAAACGTCCCACAGGCTACCTCTGAAAGGAACGCCCTTGATTTGACGGAAATGCTCGGACATCCGGAAGTAAAAGTCTATCCGGGCGCCAAACACAACCTCGTCAGTGAAGAAGTATTTGAAGCCCCACCGGCGATTTGGGAAATTCACGGCAAGAACGGTTTAGGTGAAGTCGTCATACCTAAGAGCGACCGTGTAGCCGAAGATATTGAAGCTGCGGACTTTTTGGCTCAGGCTATTGACGAGTACGGCGACGACCTGACGATCATCGCGACCGGTCCGCTGACGAATCTGGCTCTTTTGGAACAGAAATATCCTGGAAAATTAAAAGAAGCCGGTAACGTAACGATCATGGGCGGTGCCGTAGGCGTTCAGGGTAACGTAAGCCCGGCGGCAGAAGCCAACATCGGAAACGACCCCGAAGCAGCCAAGATCGTCCTCGAAGAAAGCGGCGCTCCGATTACTTTAGTTGGTCTAGACGTTACGATGAGAGTCATGCTAAACCGTGATAAAGTCAACGAATGGCGTAAACTCGGAGAAATTGGTGAAAAATTAGCGGACGAAGTTAATTACTACATTGATTTCTATGAAAAGAGCACACCAGGACTTGGTGGATGTAGCTTACACGATCCACTGGCCGTCGCGGTAGCAGCAAATCCGGAACTCGTCACGACGGTTCCGCTGGACGTCGTAGTGGATACGGAAGGTGAAATGAGAGGACGTACGATCGGGAATGTCAAGACCTTAAGAAGTTCTGAAAATCCGATCAACGTTGCAATGCTCGTTGACGCCGAAAAGTTTGAAAAACAGCTCAACGACGATATCCAGAACATAATTAAAGAAGCCGAAGCGAAATAGTTCGACTTTAATGTAGGAAAGAGACGCTAAGGATGACCTTAGCGTTTTCTTTTAGTAAGGACAGAAAAATGTCAAAAGCAATAGTTTTCGGAAGTCTTAATATGGATTTAAGTATCCTATGTGACCGGATCCCTCAAGAAGGGGAGACGATGAACGGTTCGGACTTTTTGACCAACCCTGGTGGTAAAGGCGCCAATCAGGCGGTTGCGGCTTCAAGGCTCGGCGCGGACGTCTCTATGATCGGAGCCGTCGGTGAGGATGAATTTGGAAACGTTTTGACCGATTGTATGGAAGACGCCGGTATCGGTTGTCTGCATCTAAGGCACTTAGACGGAACGTCAACGGGGATAGCCGTTATAATTCGTTGCAACAATAACAACCGCATCATTCTGGACCACGGAGCCAATTACTCGTTGGATCCGAATGAAGTTTGTACCTCCATCGATGAAATTGCCGAACCGGGCGATATCTTCCTGACCCAGTTCGAGTGCAACCCCGAAACCACCCACAAAGCTTTGGAACACGCCCACGATAAGGGATTGTTTTGTATCGTAAATCCTGCTCCGGCAAAACCACTGACCGAAGACCTCTATAAAAATATCGACAGCGTCTGCATCAACGAAACCGAGTGTGAGATCATTACCGGAATTTACCCCCACGACGAAAAAGAAGCTGCAAAGGCAGCGGATATTCTCGAAAAAAACGGTATCCCACAAGTTATTATCACCTTGGGTTCCAGTGGAGCGTACGGACGGGACAAGGGAAAAGATTATTTTGTTCCCGCTTTTAAGACCAACGCCGTAGATACGACGGCAGCGGGCGATACGTTTATCGGAGCTATGATCGCCGCGATGGCGGATGGACTAAACTTCGAAGATGCCATGCGTTTCTCCAACATGGCTTCGGCCATCACGGTCTCCCGTGAAGGCGCACAGCAGTCGATCCCCAACCGTGTAGAACTCGAAGAGTATCGAAAAGAAAAGGGACTTTAATTAGATCGCAAAAGTTTTACATAAAAAAAGACCGGTTAATTTCCGGTCTTTTTTATATAACGTTTATACAATTACTTAAGGGATTTGGCACCCAGTTGACCTGGGATTTGATACGTAAAAACTTTGACTAAAGAAGATAACAAAAAATAAGTAAAGATACAGATGAGTCAAAGTTTTCTCACAACTATTTTACCACTTTAGTTCCGGTTTTCCAAAGTATTTTTTTTAACCAAGCTTCCGTAATTTTTCTTCTGTTTTCTCACCGTTCGCATAATAAAGCGGACGATTTCCGTCAGGATCAAAACGGTCGAGGCAGTCGCGAACAGTTTGACCCAGGTCTCAAAACTTAAAGGAACCGTCCCAAAAAAGCTTCCGGCGTACTGGATAAAGACGACCTGAAGGACAAAGGCCAGAGAGACGATCACCAACATGAGCCGGTTGGAAAAGAAGTGCTTAAAACACGATCCGTCGTGAAGCTCCCTACAGTTAAAGGAGTTAAAGAGCTGAAACAGGACGAATAGGGTAAACAAAGCCGTCATCTGTTCGTGTACCGGTATGTTTAAAAAGTTTGTAATGTACTGGGCCAAAAAAATCACGGACTCGTAGAGCGCGGTCAAAAAGATCCGTTCGTAAATGGGACGTGTCAGAATATTTACACTCCGGTCGGTAGGCGTTCTGTTTAACAGGTCTTTGTAATTGGGCTCAAGTCCCAAAGTCAGTGCCGGTGGCCCGTCCATTATAATGTTGATCCATAAAAGTTCTAGGGCGTTAAACGGAGCGGCCAAGCCGAGAATAATTGAGACAAAAACACAGATGACCGATGCCACGTTCACCGTAAGCTGGAACGAGATGAAGCGTTTAAAATTTTCGTAAATATTGCGGCCCCACTCTACCGCGTTGATGATCGTCGCGAATGAGTCGTTGAGCAGCACGATGTCGCTGGCTTCTTTTGAGACTTCCGTTCCCGAGATACCCATGGCTATTCCGACGTCCGCGTTTTTTAAAGCCGGCGCGTCGTTGATCCCGTCTCCGGTTACGGCTACAACCCTGCCTTCCTCTTTTAAGAGATTTACAATACGTAGTTTGACCGCGGGAGTGCTTCGCGCGATGAGTTTAAGATGGGGGAGGAGTTCTTTAAGCTCAGTATCTTCCATCTCATCGACGTCGTTAGCGCTTAAAATGACCGAGTTTTCTTCTAAAATTCCAAGTTCGTCTGCGATCGCCTTAGCCGTATTGATGTTGTCGCCCGTTAGGATTTTTGTTTCAATCCCCGCCCGATTGGCGGTTTTTACGGCTTCAAACACTTCCGGCCTAAGCTGGTCGCGGATGGCGACAAAACCGTCAAAGACCATCTCCGGACCGGTATTTTCATTTTTGTGCCCAAAAGCGAGGATTCGCATCGCTTTTTGCTCTTGCTCTCTTATGGCCCGGTTTACCGCTTCTTTTTGCCCAGTCTGTAGGTTACTGTTACTTAGGATAAACTCGGGGCTTCCTTTATAGAGTTCGGTCTCCTGTCCATCGAGATTTAAGACCGTTTTCATGTATTTTCGCTCGGAATTAAACGGAAGGACTTCCTTGACCACGGTTTCATTTCTTAAGTCTTTATAGCTCTTATTTAAGTCCCTTTTAACTTTGGAGCCTTCGTAAAACTTAAGGAGCGCGCCTTCGGTAGGATTGCCGATGTAATTCCCGTTTTCGTCGAGATCCGCGCTTGAGTTTACGCAGATATTTAAAGCCAAAAGTTTATTATCCAGTTCTTCCGGCTGTTTCGGTCTTGTATCGTAAAAAGAGCGAACGCTCATTTTATTTTCGGTCAGTGTCCCCGTTTTGTCCGAACAGATCACGTCAATACAGCCTACCGTCTCCGAAGCGATCATCTTTTTAACCAGCGCGTTTTGCCTTGCCAGTTTGATGACGTTTAATGATAAGGATACGGCTACGATCGTCGGAAGGCCCTCCGGGACGGCGGCTACGATCAGTACGACGCTCGTGACCAGCGCGTCTAAGACGTTCGTTAGAATCAGGGTCCCCTTTAGATAAAAGCTGACAAGCTCGGTTATAAAAACAATCGAGGCCGCGATGATCCCAAGGACCGTGATCTGCTTCCCGAGACGGGTCAGTTTTTCCTGCAGCGGCGTCGTAGAGCGGTTTTTTACGTTGAGTTCCTTTGCGATCTTGCCGATTTCGGTCTTGTCACCGACGGCTACGACGACCGCCCTGGCTGAGCCGTCGGTCAAGTAGGAGCCGCTGTAGAGCATGTTACTCCGCTCGGCTAAAGGGGTTTTTTTATCCCGCAAGGCTTTTTCGTTTTTTGTGACCGGTTCGCTCTCACCGGTGAGACTTGATTCGTCGACTTGGGTCTGGACCGCTTCGAGCACGCGACAGTCGGCCGGGATCTTATCGCCCTGAGACAGTTCGATGATATCACCCACGACCAAGTCCTCCTTGGGTAGGGTCAAAACCTGACCGTTTCGTACGACTTTGACGATGATGTTGTTACTGATCTCATTTAAAGCCTCAAAAGCTTTTTGGGAGCGGCCTTCCATAAAAACCGTGATGGAAACCGAAAGGGAAATGGCCAAAAAGACGCCGACGACTTCGAGGTAGTCGGTCTCCCCGCCGGTAAACCCCCGGATAATGTTCACGATCAGGGCGATGATTCCGGCAAAGATGAGCATTAAAATTATCGGCTCAGTAGCCGCGTCCCAGATTCTTTTAAGTAAGGATTCGGGTTTTTGCTTGCTCAGCGTATTTGGTCCGTATTTTTTTAAATTTTCTCCGACCTGAGACCCACTTAGTCCCATAATGGTCGTAGCGTATTTGTTTAAAACTTTTTCGCTTGTAAGTAAATAATCATTCATAAAATTTTTTGGCGCGAATACCCTTTCTTTAGATGATAGGTAGTTGATGGCAACAAAAAAGACCCACAGGAGAAAGCCGTGCTTTCCCCGTGAGTCTCGTTTTTTAAGGCAAGCCAGGATTAAACCAGTATGTTGACTTACCGCGCTTTCACGCAAACTACTCCCTCAAGAGTTCACATTTATTTTATCACACTAATGGCCCTGCGCCCGAAGAATTACGCCGGCCGTCTTTAACATGATTTTAAGATCGAGCCAAGTACTCCGGTTTTTTATATATTCGAGATCCATCTTGATCCACTCGTCAAACGGTATCGCGTTACGGTCGGGCTGAATCTGCCAGATGCAAGTGATCCCCGGCTTGACCGACAAACGTTTTGCCTGCTCGGGCGTATACTGTTCGGTCTCCCTGGGGAGCGGGGGCCTGGGACCCACTACGCTCATCTCGCCCTTTAAGACGTTATAAAACTGGGGGACTTCATCGATGCCGGTTTTTCTGAGAAAAGATCCGAATTTCGTAATTCTGGGATCGTCCTTTATTTTAAAGACCGGCCCATCCGCTTCGTTTTGATCGAGTAGGTCGTCGAGTTCTTCTTCTGCGTTTTTCTTCATCGTCCGGAACTTGTATAATTTAAAGGGTTTCCCATCTCTTCCAATGCGGGTTTGTGAAAAGAGGGGCGAACCCTTGGGATCATCGAGTAAAATTATTAGCGCGATGATCAATGAAAACGGAAAGAAGATTATTAAAACGAAGATAGAGATGAGAATATCGAGGGTTCGTTTGATCCCATCTTTCTTTTTTGTTTTAATACGATTTTTATTTATGGATTTATCAGTTATTATCGTCAATTACAATACCTATACTTATACAAAAAACTGCATTCTTTCGGTCTTAGAGTCGATCGAGGACGGCGGTCTTAACGCGGAGATCATCGTCGTCGATAACGCCTCCCAAGACGGTTCAATAGAGAAATTATACGCAAAGTTTCGCGAAAACGAAAATGTAAAATTTATTCGTAATAAAGAGAATATCGGTTTTTCGGGCGCAAACAACATAGGGATGAAAGCCGCCCGTGGAGATTTCTTTTTGCTGCTTAACTCGGATACCCTCGTTCAAAAGGATACCCTAAAAAATGCGCTAACTTACCTAAAATCTCACCCGCAGTATAAAATGCTCGGGTGTAAAATTGAACTCGAAGATGGGAGTCTCGATAAGGCCTGTAAACGTAGTTTTCCGACACCGATGGGCGCGCTTTATCATTTTTTAAAGCTCGATGAGCTTTTCCCAAACAGTAAGACTTTCGGAAGTTACAATCTAACCTATCTAAACGAAGACCGGATCCAACCTATCGAATGCATTTCAGGAGCCTTTATGCTTTTTCCCAGAGAGATCTATGAGGAACTGGGTGGCTTGAGCGAAGATTATTTTATGTACTGCGAAGACAACGATTTTTGCTATCGCCTAAAAGAAAACGGCCACCAAATCGTCTACTACCCTGAAACCAAGATCACCCATTTTAAGAAAAAGAGTTGGAACGCCAAAAAGAATCCTCAGGTTCTCGACGCTTTTTACGACTCCATGCTCATCTTTTACGATAAATTCTATACTACTAAATATAATAGATTAACTAGAAATTTAGTTAAATCTGGGGTAACTTTTTTTAAAAAAATGGACCATTTAAAGAATTTTTTCACGAAATCAAATTGACGGCAAAGGAAACATTTAAGATTTTAATAATGGTAAAATAATTAAAAAGTAACTAGGAGGAATTATGATCAAACGTCTTTACAACAATCCATACGATATTGTTGAAGAAATGATCGAAGGTTACGTCAATGCCCATAAAGACTACGTGCACAAAAGCGAGATGGAAGAAGCACAGGGTCGGGTAGTCGTAGCCAATGACGCTGGTAAAAAGGATAAAGTTGGAGTAATAATCGGCGGTGGATCTGGACACGAACCGATGTTTACCGGCTATGTAGGTAAAGGTTTTGCCGATGCTTCGGTCATAGGAAATATCAATACCTCACCTTCCCCGGAACCGGCTTACGCTGCGGTCAAAGAAGTCGATACGGGAAAAGGCTGCGTCTACATTTACGGAAATTACGCCGGAGACGTCATGAACTTTGACATGGGCGCCGAAAAAGCCGATGAAGAAGACGACATTCAGGTTGAAACCGTCCTGGTCACGGACGACGTCGTATCAAGCGAAAATATCGAAGACCGTAGGGGAATCGCCGGTGACTTTTTTGTTATGAAAGCTGCCGGAGCCAAAGCCGATCAAGGCGGAAGCTTAGAAGAAGTCGTCGCGGCCGCGAACAAGGCCAACGACAACACCCGTACGATGGGCGTTGCCATGGGTTCGGCTACGCTCCCGACCAAGGGCGACGTGATTTTTGACCTCCCCGACGGCGATATGGAAATCGGCATGGGGATTCACGGGGAACCTGGCGTTCGCCGTGGAAAGATCGAAGAAGCCGACAAAGTCGTCGATGAAATCATGGAACCGATCTTAGCGGATCTTCCGTTTGAAAAGGGCGATGAAGTTTACGTCATGGTAAACAGTCTTGGCGCGACCCCTCTAATCGACTTACACGTCTGTTATAAACGGGTAAAGGAAATCCTAGACGAAAAAGGCATTGACGTACACAAAGCTCTCGTAGGCCCTTACGTATGTTCGATGGATATGCCCGGTATGTCGATCACGCTCGTTAAACTCGATGACGAACTCAAGGAACTCTTGGATTATCCCTGCGATACCCCATATTACACGCAAGTATAAATTTTATGGCAGAAGAAGTACTAAATAAAGAATATTTTATCAACGTCGTCAACGATTTGATCGATCTAGCCGAAGAAAAAAAGGATTATTATACCGATCTGGATTCGGCCATCGGCGACGGGGATCACGGCTTTAATTTATCTCTCGGTTTTCGTGAAGTGGAAAGAAATCTACCCGAGTGGAAAGACGAAAACATCAACACGTTTTATAAAAAAGTAGGTCAAGCTCTACTTGATAAAGTAGGCGGGTCTTCCGGTCCGCTTTACGGCAGCTTTTTTATGAAATTTGGTCTTCCGGTCAAAACCAAGGGCGCCGACGAAGGGGTCACGGCCGAAGAGTTTGTCGATATGATGGAACGCGGTGTTGCCATCATCGAAAAACGGGGGAAAGCCAAAGTCGGTGAAAAGACGATGGTGGATACCTTACGTCCGGCCCAGGATAAACTCAAAGAAGCCGTAGAGAGTGGAAAACCGATCAAAGAAGCGATGAAAGAAGCTCTGGACACGGGAAAAGAAGGGCTTGAATCTACGAGAAACATCGTAGCTAAGAAAGGCCGCGCGATGCGACTCGGAGAACGGGCTATCGGACATCTCGATCCGGGTGCTGCTTCATCGGCGGACATTTTAGAAGTCTTCTACGATAACATGCCTGATTAAAAAAAAGTGAACGGGAAAGTTTAACTTTCTCGTTCACTTTTTTTTGGATTTTTATTCTCTTTTACGTTTCGGTAGTAATGGAAAATATATTGCTGGTAAATTCCGTTGTAGGGATGGTATTTTCCGTGATCAAATCCGTCTTTATATTCGTTTTCCAAGGCCCGCTTTACCCAAACGTCCACGGGGAAACGGTCAAGTTTATGAAAGCCGTAAAGCATGATGCAATTCGCGATTTTATCCCCGATTCCGTAAAAGCTCTTTAACTCACCAAACAGTTCCTCTTCGTCCATCGTTTTAAGACGGTCGAGCAAAGTTTTGTCTTCCTTAAAACGTTTTATTGTATTTTCCAAATACTTTTGGCGGTAGCCAAGACCGAAACCGTCCAGGTCATCCGGAAAATCTTCGGGTTTTGGAAAAGTATAATGCTTGTCGTCGATTTTTTGACCGAAAGAGCGGCAAAAGCGGTCGATGATTTTTTTGATTTGTGAGAGCGATTTTTGTTGGGCGATCGAGAAAGTTACGATGATCTCCCACGGGTCTTGTTTTAAGATCCGTATCCCACAAGAATGGTCGCAACAAAGTTTTAAAAAGGAGTCGTCGGCTTTGTTTAAAATGCTTTCATAGTCGCGGTCTAGGTCAAAATAATCTCGCCACAGTTTTTCAAATTCGTCACGACTACAATCTAGAATTAGTTTTCCTTCCTCTTGCTTTGCGATTAATACTTTATCGAAAGCCACAATCGTGTAGCCTTGCTCAGTTTTATGCCAGCGAAAACACTGTCCGCTTTTTTCGATTTGCTCTAGATCAAAAGTTCGGTCTACTTCAATTTCCATAACTTAAAACAGGCTTTCTAATGAGCTATTTTAAAGATTCCCATTACATTTTTTACCTAAAATTTTGGGAATTTCTTTGATTGTTTCGTTTAAAACCTTATCAACGTCCGTCGTGATAACATCCAGATTATCGGCATAGATGAGTTTAAAATTCTCTATCCCTAAATAATCCTGAGCTAGGTGTTTAAGGTAATCGGCTCCGAGGCCATTGTATTTAAACGGACCTCCGCTTGTGGTCACAAAAATCAGTTCATCGGCCTTACACTTGCCTTGGGGAACTCCGTATTCGGAATAATCGAAGGTATAGCCGCGAATCATAATGGACTCAATGAACGCTTTTAATACGGCTGGAAACGTAAGATCCCAACAGGGAGCGGCTATGACGATTTTGTCGGCTTCGATGACTTTTTTGGCGTTGTCAAAACTTGAAAAATCGCCCTTTTCGATCAAAGATTCCCTTATAATGAGGTCTTCCTTTGTTAAAGGTTGCGTTTTTTCTTCGTTTAAGTCGATAGTTTCGATGGGTTGATTGAGATACTTTAAAACTTCGTCTGCTAATTTTAACGTTCTGGAGTCGTTTCTCAAACAAGAGTTGACAAAAAGTATTTTTTTCATAAAAATTTTCAAATTTATTTTGCTTTTTTTATATTTAGGGTATAATTAAATTGTAGAAATTATAACTACATTTCGTGTAATATTTTATTAAAGGAGGCCTACAATGGCAACAAAAGTAACTGCGAAAGCAATATCCGACGCTATCGAAAAGAAAATCGGATATGGTCCATTTGCAAAACACATTATAATCGAAGCCCTAAAAGGTTATAATGAACCAGAAGGAAAATACCACGAAGGAGCCATCGATCGTCTCGACGAACTCAAAGGTATTGACGGTTTCTGGGAAAAGAGAGACAGCGTTGACGGTAAAGTAGATGAAGCTAAAACTGATGCTGAAAAGATCAAGATGATCGACGAAGCAATTGCAGCGATTAAAGCTCTCTAAACTTTAAGTTTGAAATTTGAGGATAATCCGTAAGGATTATCTTTTTTTTTTGCATAAAAAACGATGAATAAGAATTTAATAGTCTACTTCAGCAAAGACGGTGAAAATTACGTTTCGGGTGAGATCAAAGAACTCGACGAAGGTAATACACAAAAAGCCGCGAAAAAAATAGCGGAACTGACCGGCGCGGATCTGTTTAAACTCGAGCCGGTGCAGGCGTATCCGGATAATTACAAGGCCTGCGTTACAAGAGCAAAAGATGAGTTCAAACAAAAGGCCAGGCCCGAACTAAAAGAAAAAATCGATCTCTCCCAATACGATAACATCATCCTTGGGTTTCCCATCTGGATTGGAACGGTTCCGATGCCCGTTTTGTCTTTTATTGAGTCAAACGACTTGAGCGGAAAGACCATACTGCCTTTTTGCACAAACGAAGGCAGCGGCTTTGGTTTTTCCCTCGACGATTTAGAAAAAAGCCTTAAAGATTCCCAACTAAAAGAAGGGTTGGCTTTGATCGGATCCCAGGTCGAAAAATCGGACCGGCGTATTGAAAAATGGTTACAGGAAAACCTGGATTAAATAAAAAAAGCAGATCAATCGTCTGCTTTTTCTTCTTCCGGTTTTGGTTTTAAGTCCTTTGTATCTTCGTAAAAATAGGCCTGAGTCGGTAAGCCTTTTTTTTCTAACCTGAAATTCGTATATTCTTTTAAAATGTTATAAATCACCACGAACAGCGGCACGCCGATGATCATACCGACTACTCCCCAGAGCCCGCCAAATAGTAGGATCGAAAATAGAACCCAAAAGGACGTGATTCCGGTAGAGTCTCCTAAAATCTTTGGTCCTAAGATGTTTCCATCGAATTGTTGGAGCAAAAAGATGAAAATCGTAAAATACAACGCTTTTAACAGAGACGTTTCAAGGGCTATTAAAATCACACAGGGAATGGCTCCGATAAAAGGACCAAAAAAGGGAATGATATTGGTCACTCCGATAATTACGGCGATCAATAACGGATTTGGAATGCCGAGGAACAAAACGCCAAAAAAGCAGATGACCCCGATAATCGCCGAATCTATGATTTTCCCTACTAAAAAACTAAGGAAAATGTGGTTGGCGTTTTCGGCCCGTTCCAAAAATTCTTCCGCTTTGTCCGTCGGCACAAAAGCAAACAATATTTTTTTGAACTGAAGCCCAAATATCTTACGCCGGTCTAGGCAGTAGGCCGCGACGATAATTCCGATGAAGAAATTAAATACCGAACGGGCGACGTTGATGACACCGGTGGACAAATTGTTGATGATCGACGAGACGCTCGGTAAAAACGTATTAGTCAAGGACTGCGTAAACTGGGAATTAAACTGATTCCAGAAATTTTCAATCTGCGTTTTCTCGTTGATCGGCAGCGCATCGATCAGTCCCCTTATCTGGGTTTGGGCGGTCTTTAAATACTGTGGGTAATGATCGATAAAACTGGAAACACTGCTTACGAGTTGTGGGATGATGAGCATAATCACGGTCAGGATGACCAGGATCAAAAAGATGATGCTCAAAGTTACCGACAAAACGTGGGCCAGGGTTTTCGGGTTTTTTAGTTTTTTGTTCTTCTTTAAATACTTGTATAAAACGCTTTCAAGCCAGTTGCAGATGGGATCGGTAAGATAGGCCATAATGATCCCAAAGATTATCGGCTCTAAAATCCCTACGATATAAGTGAAAAGATTTACAAAAAACGTATAATTTTGAAGGCAAAAATAAAAGACCAGACTGGCAAAGACGATTATCAAAACAACTTTGATAATCGTCTTGTATTGCCTGACGTATTTATCGAACATTTTTATAATTCTTCGTAGTCGTCCGCTTCGTCGTAATCGTCCGAATCGTCATCATCCGGTTCTTGCGGCTCCTGTGGCCGCATACGGTTCATAAAATCCATAAAATTGGGATCGCCTAAAATGTTTTGAAGGTTTTCCGGTTCCATTAATTCTTTGAACATATCGGAGCTGATGATGTCCTTAAACATATCGCTGGAAATGAGCTCACCAACACTAAGCGGGAAGGGTCCAAATTTATACGCATGGGAAGCGACTTTTTTCTTTGGACGCTCTTTGTGGCTGTATTCGTGAACCGGAACTTCCCCGTTGTATTCAAGGCGAAGTGCCGCTACGTAATCTCCATCGCCCGCGTTCGAATCAAAAACCGTTTTCTTGACCGTTCCGACGGGAACCACGCTCGTGAGCTCTTCGTCTAAAGCTTCTTCCGGGATTTCATCGATCTTAAAGTAGCCGGTAACGTTCGGTTGTTCACCGTTTGCTAGAATGACGTATTGTGTATCGAGTACATTAATTAAATCTCTAAGTTTCATTTTTTACCTCGTTATATGTATTTTACTTTTTTTTCAAAAAAACGGAAACGATAACGCCGTAGTTTAAGCCGTTCTTTCGTTTGTTTAAAACGATTATACTAGATATAGAAAGTTTTTCTCTAATTACTACTATATATGCTACTTATCTTTAAAAAAGTTTTCAATAATTTTATTACTTCCCTTTGTCCGGGCCCATCAATCAATAAAAAAATCTTAAGTGGGTATTATTATCTATAGTATGTATGGGCATTACTAAGCTGCGAAGTAATTTTCCCAAAACGTAAATTAAAAAGTAGCTTTAAGATTATTTCTACCAGTATTTTAAATATTTACACGAACTGTCCTATTATGGGACAGATTTTATTTTTAACTTTCGACCGGAACAACCGGAACGCGATTAAAAAAGAAAGGAGTCAACGAAGATCTAAAAACTTCAGTTGGCGAAATTGAAAAAGAGCATTTATAGTCTGGTCCTTTTTGATGAGATCGTAGATGAAATCGACGCCATGGCTTGTGAGTTGTCCACCAACCGTTCGCAACTGATCAATGAAATACTGGCCGATTACATCGGTCTTACCACACCGGACCAGAAAATTAAAATCATTATAGAGAATCTAAAAGAAACTTTTAAATCTGATTTTTCGATTGAGCAATTAAAACCTTCGAGCATTCATTTTAAAAGGGTCCTTCAGGTCAAGTACCATCCCAAGATCGATTACAGTTATGAGTTTATCGGTGAAAAGGATAATAGGTTTGCCGTTTTTAAGATCAGCTCCAGGACCAGATCCAGGGATCTAAGAGCTCTGTTTAATGAATTCTACGAAAAGATCGGACAATTGGAAGAAAAAAATCATTTCTTTCCCGTAAACAAAAACAAAGACAACAATTTTGTCCGAGAGTTCCAGTATCAGGGCTTGATCAGTCGCGACACCAACGACATCAGCCGCTTTCTTACGAGTTATCTCAGAATGATTGATTCGGCTTTAAATTTGTTTTTGGGAGAGACCGATAATCTCGATGAGGGATTGCAGGCTTTATACAATAAGTTTTTGCTGACGAAAGAACTGCAAGTAAGTTCCCATAAACCGCTGGTCATTCGGGAGATTTCCTTGCCCAGCCTTTGCGAATGAAAATGGGAATTTACTTTCAGTTAAATTAGTTTTTATCAGATCAAATGGGATTGTTTGATTTGTTACTTTCAAAGTGAACTTTATTTTGAGGAGAAAATATTATGGATATGAACAAAATGACGATCAAGTCAATTGAAGCTGTAAAAGAGGCCGAACGAATCGCGCTCGATTACGGCAATATAGAAATTGAACCCGACCACCTGATGTTAGCCTTACTGGACCAAAAAGGTGGCATCGTCTCAAAGATCTTTCGTAAGCTCGGAAAAAACGTCGATCAGATCAAGGACCAGTTGAGGGGAGACATCGACAACAAACCGAGCGTATCCGGACCCGGAAGAGAGCCGGGTAAGGTCTACATTTCAAGACAGACCGAAGAAGTCATCAACGACGCTTTTAGGGAAGCCCAAAAACGCGGCGACCAGTTCGTGTCGGTGGAAATGCTGCTATACGGATTTTTCTCACTTCCGAAAGAAAATAACGTAAGACAGATCTTTAACCGTTTTGGGATCACAAAAGTAGAAGTGGAAAAAGCCATCGACGAAGTCCGTGGCGGGCAAACCGTTACTTCCGACAACCCCGAAAGCACCTACGAAGCCCTGCTCCAGTACGGTCACGATTTGATCCAGGACGTACAGGACAATAAACTCGACCCGGTCATCGGCCGCGACGCCGAGATCCGGTCGGTCATAAGAATTCTATCGCGAAAAACCAAGAATAACCCGGTGCTGATCGGTGAACCTGGCGTGGGGAAGACCGCTATCGTCGAAGGCCTCGCCCAGCGTATCGTCGAAGGTGACGTTCCGGAAAACTTAAAAGATAAACGCATCATCGCCCTGGATATGGGAGCCCTGATCGCCGGGGCGAAATTTAGGGGCGAGTTTGAAGAAAGGCTCAAAGCCGTCTTAAAAGAAGTTAAGGACTCGGACGGCGAGATCATCTTATTTATCGACGAACTCCATACGATCGTCGGCGCCGGCCGAACCGAAGGCTCAATGGACGCGGGCAATCTCTTAAAGCCGATGCTAGCTAGAGGCGAGCTCCACTGTATCGGGGCCACGACCTTAGACGAATACCGGAAGTACGTCGAAAAAGACCCGGCCCTCGAACGCCGCTTCCAGCCGGTTCTTACCTACGAACCCTCGGTTGAAGAAACGATCTCGATTCTTCGTGGCCTCAAAGAACGCTTTGAGATTTTCCACGGCGTAAAAATCAAAGACGACGCGCTCGTTTCGGCCGCGGTTTTGTCCAACCGTTACATCTCGGACCGTTTCCTTCCCGATAAAGCCATCGATTTGGTCGATGAAGCCTGCGCGATGATCCGCACCGAGATCGACTCGATGCCCGAAGAGATGGATGAGATCAACCGTAAGATCATCCAAATGCAGATCGAAGAGACGGCGCTTAAAAAAGAAGACGATAAACTCTCCCAGGAACGTCTCGAACGCCTGCAGGAAGACCTCGCCAACCTGCAAGAACAGTTCGACGAAATGAAAGCGCAGTGGGACGTTGAAAAGAAAGCCATCGATGAAATTCAACTCCTTAAAGAGCAGATCGACGCGCAAAAAGCGGAACTGAGACAAGCCCAGGCTAACGCGGATCTCGAAAAGGCCGCGCAGATCCAGTACGGAACGCTTCCGGAACTGGAAAAACGCCGCCATGAACTAGAAAAACAGGCCGAAGAAGCCGGCGATAGCCCGTCACTGGTGAGAGAAATGGTCACCGATGACGAAATCGCCACGGTCATCTCACAGCGCACGGGGATTCCTCTGAGTAAACTCGTGACCGGCGAACGTGAAAAACTACTAAACCTCGAAGACATCCTGACCAAACGCGTAGTCGGTCAGGAAGAAGCGGTTCGAAAAGTTACGGACGCGATCATCCGTTCAAGAGCGGGCGTCAACGACCCAAACCGTCCGATAGGGTCTTTCCTCTTTCTTGGGCCTACCGGTACCGGGAAGACCGAGCTCGCCAAGACCGTTGCCGCGGACCTGTTTGACACGGAAGAAAACATGGTTCGAATCGATATGTCCGAATATATGGAAAAATTCAGTACCTCCCGTCTCATTGGAGCGCCTCCGGGATACGTTGGTTACGAAGAAGGAGGACAGCTGACCGAAGCGGTTCGTAGAAAACCATACTGCGTTATCTTACTGGATGAAATAGAAAAAGCCCACCCGGACGTATTTAACATCCTGCTTCAAATCCTCGACGACGGCCGCGTGACGGACTCTCAGGGTAGAACGGTCGACTTTAAGAATACGATCATCATCATGACGTCTAACATCGGCTCGGAATACTTACTCGACGGAATCGATCAAAACGGTCAGATTTTCCAGGAAACCAGGGACGCGGTCATGAGCCTGCTCAGACAATCGTTCCGACCCGAGTTTTTAAACCGAATCGATGAAACGGTCCTTTATAAACCGCTGACAAAAAAGGATATCTTTAAGATTCTAGATCTACTGATGGCCGAACTCCAGGAACGGTTAAATGAAGTACGAATCGAAGTTAAACTGTCCGAAGCAGCCAAAGAAGCCATCGTCGAAAACGGTTATGACGCAAACTTCGGAGCCAGACCGCTTCGAAGGTATTTACAGCAAAACGTCGAAACGATGATTTCAAAAGAAATCATCAAAGGCAATATCAACGAAGACGAACAATTTATTATCGACTATAAAGACGGCGAGTACACGATGGAACCGGACTATACGATTGAAGAAGAAGGTTTTGTCGAGTTTGACAACGGGGACGTTGCTGAATTTGAAGTCTTGACGGATGAACAGCCGCCGGATCCGGCGACCGGATTTTAAATTTTGAAACTCTGTCCACTTGCTAGATTTATTGCAAGTGGACTTTTTTCTTTAAGCGGACGGTGTAAATAAAACAATTTGTGCACAGCTTCCGTTATAATTAGTTTAATTACTTGAGTTTAACAGTACCCATCTAGGTAAGTCAGTCCCGACTAGATATTTTGTGTCATCTAGTCGGGGCTTTTTGTATGATTTTACTGTATTTTTGAGACTTTTGCCCTTTCATTTAGCGTTTTCCAGTCTTTTTCCGAGAGTTTTGAATCCACTAAATCGCGACAAAACGAACTAAACAGCTGGGGGCCAGCTTCGAGCATGCTTTTATACGAGAATTGGCGGTCGATTTCCTTCTTAGTCATGCTACTTTTGAAATGTAGGCCAAAGAGCTTTTCGAGTTCTCGAATGATTTCGTCTCTGCCGTAAATTTCGTAGCGATTACCGACTTTGACGCAGCCAAATCCCCGCAAGCTCTTGATGATCTGTTCTACCGAGTATTTGGATTCCAGGAAAAACTCCAACGTTCGGATAACCAGGAGCGCGCTAAAGCGCAAGTGGATCAAAGCCGTGATGTGTTCGGGCTTTTGGACGTAGATCGGCCGTAAATGAAGTTCGCTTTTAATGGTTCGAAAAAGCCACTCGATCAAATATTTGTCGTTAAACAGATGTATGACCGTTTCGGGGTCAAGGTCACATTCGCTGGTTTCGAGCAGATAGTAACCGGCCGTCTCGCAGTCTCTTTTGATCTTCTCTTCGTTGAGCTCGAAAATGTCCGGCTCCTCGACGCCTTCGGTGACTTTTATATAATCTTTCGTAGATTTCTCGAGTTCCGTTTTCAGGAGTTTGGGTTGCCTTAGTTCTTCTTCGGCCTTTTTTATCTTTTTTTCGATCGAATGCAGCTTCTTGGCTCTGAGACGCTCAGAAAAGCAGGCGATGATCCTCACCCGTTGGGTCGTTGTAACTTTTTTGCTTCGTTCCTTGACCCAGACCTTACAGTTACGGATCATCTTAAGGGTCTTGTAGTCGGTCTTATAAAACGCTTCGCCGTCGTACCTTGGTTTCCAGTTCTCTTTTCGTTCATTCAGTTCTTCTAAACCCCAGTTTTTGTCGATCCCATATTTCCAACCTTTAGGATCGTACAGCCACTGCAGAATTTCTTTCTTGGCCTTTTTTACGCTCTGACTGAAGACAAAGCCGTTGTTCAAGTCGCCGGGAAGATTGTATCCGGCCAGGTAGAAGTTATTTGTTCCGGAGTTGAAGGCCGAATCCCCGCTGATCAAAAAACGTGGGACTTTTTCGGACAAACCCGTCGCTTTCAGTAAAGGGATCAGTCGCACCGAGTCGTTTTCGTTTCCGGGATAAACCTGCATCGCTAGGGGAAAGCCGTTGTGGGTCATCATAAGAGACATACCGACGAGCGGCTCCGTTTTGCCGTCTTTGCCGTATCCTTTGTGCCTTAGTCCTTTTCCGACCGCGTCCTCTTCGCTATAGGTGAACGTATTGGTCGAGTCGACGTAGAAAAGACCCAGGCTGTCGGTAAAGTGATTCAGGATGACTTTCATTTCGCGGTCCCGTAGTTTGTCGTCGAGTTCATAAAAAATATCGAGGGAGCGGTAAAGATCCCAGGATTCGATCCCAAAGTCTTCGTAGAAGTACTTCTGATCCTTTATGCTCCCTAGAAGGGAATTCGGTGAAATGATCGTGTCGTAAATCTCATAGAAAAAAATTTGGTATAATTGGTATTTGAAGAAATGCTTTCTTTGGACCGGAGCAAAAACGCTTCGGTAGTCAAAGAGAGCCAAAACGTGCTTTATAAAGCAATAGCCAAGATTAAGGTCGAACCTGTCTTCCGTTTCCATGATAGGGTCGACCTTTTCTTTTTCTTCATCGCTTTTTGCCGTAAGCTCGTTGAATAAGTTAACGAACCATTGGTATTTTTCAAGCGTTTCGTGGTCATTTTCCGAAATATAGCCGAGATTAAGGAGCGTTATTTCCTTTTGCTTGTTTCCGCGCTTATATTTTTCAATAAGCCGAAGCCGTAAACGTCCGTTTGAAGCCGCCTGCTTTCTTAAGTACATCCGTTTTCTCCTTTATCGGTCGTTTCCAGTCATGATTACAGCGATTTTTAAAGCTTAAGAAAATCTTAAATCCGCCTCTTTGTTTGAAATACAGTTTTTTAAGACCTAAAAATTTTTTTGGGTTGGCCCCCAAAAAAGAGGGCCGTTTTGTCGAGGGGTTGACAAAAATCCAGTTTCAAAAAACACCGTAAAAATCCCGGTTTTGATAGTAATTATAAGCGAAAACGGCAAAAAAGTGCTTGCTTTGGTCAAAATATTACTGAAAATTTATTTGGAGAATGAACGAAAAAAAGACGAATACTGTTAAACTCCCAGACTTTTTTCTTTAAGCGGACGGTGTAAATAAAACAATTTGTGCACAGCTTCCGTTATAATTAGTTTAATTAATCGAGTAGAGAGAGGTTTAAAATGAAAAGACTAAAAGGATCTTTAGCCTTGTTTCTGGTTTTGCTTGCCCTTGGGTTTTTGCTTCCTGCTTCGCAGGTTTTAGCCGCGGACCGGGCCCAAGCCAAAGCTGGAATTGGAATCGTTGACATCGATTTTGAACCGGACGAGATCACCTTAAGCGTCGGTCAGAGTCAGCAAACGAACGTCGTGATCACTCCGAGAAACGCGTCGAACCAACAACTGCGCTATACCTCGAACAATCCCTCCGTCGTTAGCGTCAGCAACACGGGAGTCGTTACCGCTTTAAAGACGGGTACGGCCATCATCACCGCCACGGACCAGGACGGAAGTTATGAAAACGATGACCTCCGTGTCTACGTTAGAAATTCGTCGCAAACAACGCCGAACATTCCCGTAGACGATATCGAATTCAACCCCGACGAGTACCGTCTTACGATCGGCCAGGTCGTAACGCCGTACGTTGAGATCGAACCATATAACGCGACCAACAAGGCCCTGACGTATTCGTCGTCGAACCCTCAGGTGGCAACCGTCGACGCTCAGGGAAACATTACGGCCGTTTCTTCGGGATTTGCCGTGATTTATGCCGTCGCTCAGGACGGGAGTTATGAGAGAGGCGACTGTGAAGTTTGGGTCGTGGGGCAGTCCACACCGCCTTCGGCGATCTTTGTCGACGACGTCGAATTTAAGCCGGATGAAGTTTACCTGACGGTCGGCCAGACCTCAAAACTTTACGTACAGGTCGATCCGGTAAACGCCACCAACAAGACCCTAAGCTTTAGTTCGAACAATCCCGCCGTCGCGACGGTAGACGCTAACGGAAACGCGACCGCGGTCTCTCCGGGTGTTGCCATCATCTTTGCCCGCGCAACCGACGGCAGCGGTGAAGGAGACTCCTGTACGCTAGTCGTTCGCGATTCATCTACGACTCCATCGATTCTGATCGATGACATCGACGTCGAACCGGATTACATCTCTTTGGCTCCGGGACAGACCCGAACGCTTAACATCACCATCGAACCTTACAACGCAACAAATAAAACTTTAAATTATTATTCGAGCAATAACGCGGTGGCGACCGTTCAAAACGGGGTCGTTACGGCCGTTTCGCCTGGAATCGCCTTTTTGACGA
>CANRHG010000002.1 GCA_947630385.1 uncultured Eubacteriaceae bacterium | reverse complement strand
GCTCGGGATCCCTTTTTTCGATCTCTTCGAGCGAGCGCATCAGGTGATGGGGCGAGTCGTAAAAACAACAGGTAAAGGGTTGGCTGCAGAGCTCGTCGTAGTAAAGCGCTTTACCCTTCTTTTTCGGGGGAAAGCCAAAAAAGCAAAAGCGGCTCAGGTCAAACCCCGACTGGATCAGGGCCGGTAGCAGCGCTCCGGCTCCGGGGATCACGGTGTGGGGAATACCTTCTTCGATCAGTCGCGTAATTAAGAACGAACCCGGGTCCGAGATCAGCGGATAGCCCGCGTCGCTTACGAGCGCGATATTTTTTCCCTCTTTTAAGTCTAAAATTAGTGCTTCGCCGGCTTTGGCCTCGTTGAACTTGTGGTAACTGATGAGCTTTTTTTTGATGTCGTAATGGTTTAGTAGTTTTACGGTCTGGCGGGTATCCTCACAGGCGATCAGATCGACTTCCTTTAAGACGTTTAAGGCCCGAATCGTGATGTCCTCCAGATTTCCGACCGGCGTTGCCACAATATATAAAGTCCCGCTAGTCATACAGCTTTCTCGCTACGTAGATCCCACAAAGCGAGGCCTGCATGAGCCCCCGGGTGATGCCCGCGCCGTCGCCCAGAGCGTACAGCCCGTCTAGGCTCGTCTTGAAATTTTCGTCGACGACGACTTTGTTGGAGTAAAACTTTACTTCGATTCCGTATAGGAGCGTCTCGTCGGAGATCAGCCCCGGCGTCACTTTGTTTAGGGCGTTGAGCATCTCGATGAGGTCGACCATGATCCGGTGCGGCAGCACCAGTCCTAGATCGCCCGGTACCGCGTCTTTTAAGGTCGGAATCAGGTTGTTGCGGCTGAGCCGTTCGGGCGTGGTCCGCCTTCCGCGCACGAAATCGCCGTAGCGCTGTACGAGGATCTTGTTTCCCGTGATCATGTTGGCCAGGGAAGCGATTTTCTTTCCGTATTCGATCGGTGAGTTAAAGGGCTCGGTAAAGCCTTTGGAGACCAAAAGGGCAAAATTCGTGTTGTCGGTCTTGCTTTTTTTGTACGAATGGCCGTTTACGACCGCGAGGTTGTCGTCGTAGTACTCGGCCGTCACCTCTCCTCCGGGGTTTGAGCAAAAGGTCCGTACTTTATCGTCGAAGGTCGGCGTATAAAAGATCAGTTTTCCCTCGTATAAGCTATCGTTGATCTCGCGCATGACTTCGTTACGGGTCTCAACGCGAACCCCGATATCGACTTTTCCGACTTTCGTTTCGATCCCGTATTTTTCACACAGGTTTTCAAACCAGCCGCTGCCCTCTCTTCCGATACACACGAGGATCTTGTCGGCGTAGTACGGCCCGTCGGCGACGACCCCGACGGCTTTTCCGTCCTCGATGATCAGATCCTGAACCGGCGTCTTAAAGCAAACCTCGATGTTTGGCATGGCCGTTAAATCGTCCTGGATCTTTTTGTAGATCTCGCTTCCGACTTCCGTACCCATATGGCGCACCGGGCACTCGACGAGTTTTAGGTTGGACTGAATGGCTTTTTTTCGGATGTCGGAAATCTTCTCTCTGTCCCCGGTCCCGTAGATGTGCGGGTCGGCGCCGTAGTCGAGGTAGATTTTATCGGTGTAAGAAATCAGGTCTTTCGTTTCTTCCCATCCGATGTGATCGGCCATCTCTCCGCCGACTTCCGGCGAGAGCGAAAGTTTACCGTCCGAAAAAGCCCCGGCTCCGGCAAAACCCGTCGTGATGTTGCACGGGACGCAACCCAGGCATTTCCCGCCGGTGCGCTTTGGACAGACCCGCTGCTCCACGCGTCGGCCTTTTTCAAAGATCCGGACCGTTTTTTCCGGGTGGATCTTAGAAAGTTCCAGCGCGGCAAAAATCCCCGAAGGCCCGGCCCCTACGATGATGACGTCGCTTTTTTTATCCATCGGCATCCTCCATTTCAGAAGGTTCCACAAAGCGGGTATAGTCGGCCAGCCAACGCAGGAAGATCTTCCCCGTCGGGCCGTTTCGCTGTTTGGCGATGTGCAGTTCGGCTTCGTACGGGTCCGCGTCTTCCTTATTATAATAAGCGTCGCGGTACAAAAAGAGCACGACGTCGGCGTCCTGTTCGATCGAGCCCGAATCCCTGAGGTCCGAAAGTAACGGCCGCTTGTCCAGCCGCGATTCGGCGAGATCTCCGAGATCTCGTGCTGGCGGTTTTCGGCGCGGCGCGTCCCGCTCATGAGTTGCATGTAATCGATAACAATTAGGTCGACCGGTTCCTTCAGCGCCTGCTTTCTGCAGATCGAGCGCATCTGCGCGAGGCTGATCCCGGGCGTGTCGTTGATGAAGATCTTGGTCTTACACAGATCTTCCGCCGAGACCGTGATCGGGCCCCAGTCCTCTTCGCTATTGATGTTTCCCGTACGGATGCGGTTGCTGTCGACGAGGGCTTCCGATAGGATCATGCGCTGAACGAGTTGCTCCTTGCTCATCTCGAGCGAGAAAATGAGAACCGTCTTATTTTCCCTGATCGCGGCGTTGGTCGCGATGTTTAGCGCCAGGGCGGTCTTGCCCATCGAGGGCCTGGCCGCGATGATGACGAGGTCGGCCTTTTGAAATCCCGAGGTCATCCGGTCAAGGTCGGTAAAACCCGTTCCCGTTCCGGTGAGTTTTCCCTTGTTTTCGTGGATCTCCTGGATGCGGGCGAGGGTATCAAAGACGACTTCCTTGATCGGGATGAGCTCTTCCCGGTCCTTGTTGTCGTGGCTGAGATCAAAGATCAGCCCTTCGGCGTGTTCAAGAAGCTCCTGTACGTCGTCGTGCTCGCGGTAGGCCGATTCGTGGATCTCCTCGGCCGTTTTGATCAGCGCTCTGGTCAGGGCGTTGTCCTTGATGATCTGCGCGTACTCTTTGTTGTTGGGCACGAGCGGGACCGACGAGACGAGGTCGGCCAGGTAACTTTCGCCACCGATTTTTTCGAGGTCCCCACGCCGCTTTAAGGTCTCGCTTAGGGTGACGATGTCGACTTTGTGGTCTTCGAAGAACATATGACTGATCGCGTCGAAGACCTTTTGGTTGTTGATGCTGTAAAAATCTTCCGTTTTCAGATCCGGCAACGTGTCGACGATCGTGTCCGGATTGACAATGTAGCTCCCGAGAAGTTGATTTTCTACTTCGGTACTGTGCGGTAGAACTCTGGTAGCCACCGATTATCCTTTCTAACGAAAAAAAGAGCGCCTATGATAGACGCTTATTCTGGGACGACATTTACTTTTAACTGAGCTTCGATCTCCGGGAACGTACGAACGGTGATCTCTTTTTCACCGAGTTCACGGATGGGCTCTTCTAAAAGGATCTTACGTTTATCGACGTTGATCCCCTGCTGTTGCAGTGCATCGATGATGTCGCGTACGGTCACGCTCCCGAAGAGCTTACCGCCCTCACCGGCCTTTGCTTTGAGTTCAAGCTGCGTTTCGTTGAGGACGTCCGCCAGGGCCTGTGCCGCCTGTTCGTTTTCCGCCCGGATCTTGGCCTGTTCTTCCCGGATCTCTTCGATACGGGCCAGGTTTTCTTCGGTCCCGCGGATGGCACGGCCTTCCTTAAGCAGGTAGTTGTTCGCGTAGCCGGGTTTTACGTCGACGACGTCGCCGACGACCCCAAGGTTGGGTATGTCCTTAAGCAATATTATCTTCGTTGTCTTCAAGGTTATAATTCCTTTCTGCCAAATAATTTTCGATTTCTCCCAGGAGCAGCTCTCTTCCCCTTTCGAGTGGGATCTGTCCGAGCTGGGCTCCCGCCATCGCAAAGTGTCCGCCGCCACCGAGCGCTTCTAAGATCAACTGTACGTTGAAACTCCCGTTGCTACGCCCGGAAATGCTCACGCCGTCCGCGCTCTCGAGTACGACAAAACTCGCGTCGATCCCTTTGATGTTGAGCATTTCGTCGGCAGCTTGCGACGCTACTATTTTAGCATATTCACTTTTATCTTGATACATCGACAAGATCACGCCGTCGAAGGGGCGCTCGGCGCTCTGTACGGCTTTGACCTTGCTCGTATAAGTCGTAAAATCGTCCTTTAACAGGTTTTTGGCCTGTGTCATGTCGGCCCCCTTGCGTTTTAGAAAGGAAGCCGCTTCAAAAGTCCGTACCCCCGTACGGTTGACGAACATCTTCGTGTCCATTATCATCCCGCTCATCAGCGCCGTCGCCCCGATCGGGCTTAAGACGGTCTTTGAGTCAAAGTAGGAAAGAAGCTCCGAGACCAGCTCGCACGCCGAAGAGGCGTAGACTTCGTTGAACTCGAGCAAGGGTTTTTTTACCGCGTTTTCCGGTCTTCGGTGGTGGTCGATGACGACGACCTTATCGACCGCTTCGAGCGCCGGCGGGTAATCGACGTAGTCGGCGCTTTGGGTATCTACGACCACCAGTAGCGTATTGTCCCTTAAAAAGCCGTCGACCTCCTCGGGTGAGATAAACGGGTTCGGGTAGTCCTTACGCCGTAAAAACTCGCTGAGCCCGTCGACGTTGTAATTGAGCCCGCTTAAAATGTACTTTGCGTTCTTTCCCTGATCCATCGCGGCTTCGATGATACCTATTCCAGCGCCAAGACAATCCGCATCAGGGTTCGAATGCCCCATGATCAGGACGTTGTCGGCGTTTTTGATAAGATCGTGCAAGGCTCTGGCCTTGACACGGGCACGGACCTTGTTCGATTTTTCTCTCGCTTCGTGCTTGCCCCCGTAATAGTTTAGGGCGTCGTCGACCTTGACGACCGCCTGGTCCCCACCGCGGGCCTGGGCGATCTCGAGGGCCTGGTGGGACAAATCGTCGGCTTCCTTGATCGTTCTGGGCCGGTCCGACACGCCTACACCGATGGAGAGGGAAAATTTACCCGAACCCCCGACTTCACGGATCTCGTCGAGGATCCTGAAATTCGCGTCGAGGATGACCTGGAGTTTTTCACGCTCGAAGATGACCAGGTAGCGGTCGTTTTCGTAGTGCATGATAAAGGCGTCTTTTCGCTTGGCCCAGTCGCTGAGCAAGACGTCGATCTGGCTTAAGTACGTCGCCCGCTCCAGGTTGTCGAGCGAATCGACGACTTCGTCGTAGTTGTCGAGGATGATGTAACAAAAAATCGGCTCGTAGCGGCTGTAGATCTCTTTTTGGCGCTTGAGCAGCGTCACGTCAAAGAAATTGATGATGTACAGGTCCCCTCTGGAATCGGAGATCTGTTGGGTCACGATCTCGTAATTGACGTTGCCAAACGAGTAATCGAGGTCCTGTGATTTTAAGCACTCTTCAAGGGTCAGGTTGATCTCGGTTTCAAGCTTACGCCCGACGATCTCGTAACTTCTGGTCCCGTAAAAGTTCTTGTGAAAGGCCTCGTTGTTCCAGACGATGGTCCCGTTTTTGTCGACGATCACGTAAGCCACCGGAAGCTGGTTCATACGCTCCCGGTTTAGGCTGTCAAACTGCTCGTACAAGCGGTTTATCCCGTTGATGACGTCCCCCCTGGTCTTGTAGTTGACCGTGATCGAGCATAAAAACAAAACGGGGGAAACCATCAGGGCGAAGATCCCCCAGAAGTTGTTATAATAAAAAAGTACGATCGATAAAGCGAGCAGTCCGATCAGTAAGATGATGCTCGGCCACTTAACGTTTTCCTTCATTTTCATCTTTTGTAAAAAATCTGCGTAAATTAAAAAACATCTCAAAGATCCCCGTAAGGATCAAAATGGGAGCCCCAATCGGGACGAACAGACTGAAGAAGAGGATCAAAAAACGCAGAAAACGCCTGGGTTTGCCCGTTTTCTCCTGGATCAGCCAGTAGTAAAACGAAAGGCCCAAGACCCAGAAGACGGTAAGGGTGAGAAGAGTGACCGTTTCCGCGTAGATCTTAACGCTGGGGTCGGCAATGAGATGGCTCAGCGCAACCGATACGATATAGGTGAGCGCGAGCACGTACTGGCTGTACGGCGGAAGCTGCCACTGCGTGATGGGCTTCATCGGTACGTACGATAGCCTTAAGCGCTTCATCAGCCCGTCACAGATCAAAAGATCGATGTAACTTAAAGCCGCAGGCAGGATCAAAACGATCGCCGGAAAGAACGTCGTGTACAGGTCCTTCATCTCGTCGAGGTTCTGGTTAAAGCTCTGCATCCCACTCTCCTGAAGTAGCCCGGTCTGGGTGTACAGATTTTTCATCGTCGCAAACGACGTATCCAGTTCGTTTAAAAAGTCCTGAGTGATCGAAATGCCCGTGACAAACTGGAAAATGGCCATTTCCGCGGCGAGCGATCCCAGAAAAGCGACGTATCCGGTACAAAAACGCACGACCCCATCTTTCTGGCTTCTATAGACGCTGCCGATCATCAGTCCCGGAAGCATTATGTTGACCGCATAAATCAAGCAATTGAAAATGTCCATGAAAAGGAGCAATAAAAGGGAAGCGGTCAAACTTTCTAAAAAAGCTGCGACAAAACCGTACCGGCGGTACAAGATAACCGTGGGTAAGGCGATGAGAAAATAAACCAGTACCGAAAGAAAGGGTATATAAAAAGACAATAGAGCAATGATTACGGTCAGTGCGGCCATCATGGCTCCTTCAGTAATTGCTCGGGTATTCACGATTGCCTTCCAAATAAAAGTTTTTTAACCTAGAAATTATATCACAAAAAACCATGTCAGATAAAATAATTACGGCTACCGCAGCCGACAACCAGATTTCCATCACGTTTTGCAACCTGACCGAGACCTGTGCCGAGGCGCTTCGCCTACACGGGCTCAAGGAAACGGCGGCCCAGGCGCTATGCGAGTTCCTCGTCGCGACCGCTCTGGTATCCTCGACGATGAAAAACGACACCGACATCGTCAGCCTCGTCGTCCGCTCCCAGGGCCCGGGAAAAGGGATCACGGCCATGGCCAACAAAAAAGGGGAGATCAAAGGTTATTTTCACGAAGCCACGGCAACGGCCCCGACGATCGAAGAACTCCTCGGTCCCGGCTTTTTGACCATCACCAAAGATATCGGTTTAAGAGAGCCCTATACCGGAACGATGTCGCTGCTTTCGGGCGAGATCGCCGCGACCCTCACCTCGTACTTCGCCGAAAGCGAGCAGATCCCAAGCTCCTGTGGCATCGGCGTAGAACTTGAAGGGGATAAAGTAAAAGCCGCCTGTGGCTTTTTGATCCAACTCATGCCCGATACGGATCTCGAGACGGTCGACGCCTTGGAGCGCGACCTCGCCAGACACCCCGAACCGGCCGAGCTTTACCTACAGTTTGGAACCGACTACCGGCTCATCATTTCCAAGATCTTGCCCGGTTTTGAAGTTACGATTTTAAAGGAAGAAGACATCCGCTGGCACTGCGACTGCTCGCCCGAAAAAATGGCCAAAGCGGTCATAGCCATCGGAAAAGAGGGGATCGAAGAGCTGTTAGAAGAAGGCCAGGACGTCGAAGTCGGGTGCGCGTTCTGCAACAGCAAATACACCTTTACCCCCGAAGATCTGGGAGAGTTATATGAGAGATCAAAATGAAACCAAACGTTATTACGTCGTCTTTAAAGGCAGGGTCCAGGGCGTCGGTTTTCGCTGGACCGCCCAGAACCTGGCCCAAAATTTAGGCCTGTCCGGTTGGGTACGCAACCTCTTAAACGGCGACGTCGACTGTGAAGTCCAGGGCTCTCCAAAAAACGTCGCGGAGTTCCTGCGTAAACTTCACTCACAGGACCGCTGGATCCGCATCGAAGACTACAGCTGCAAAGAGATCCCGCTTCAAGAAGATACGGGACGCTTTATTCCGAGAAACTAAAATGACCTGGAACCTCTCCAGGTCATTTTTTTAGGCGTTTGCTCTTATTTTCAATTAAAACGTAAAGCTGTTCGGTCTTTTGGGACAACTCGAGTAGCAGCTCTTCGCGCTCTTCGTCCCCGGCCATGTAAAGCGTGTTCCGGAGCACTTCGATCTCGTTGTGCAGGCGTTCGATCATGACGTCTTCCATCTCCCGTTGACTCAAAACTTCGGGCTTTACCGGGACGAGGTCGATCATGCTCATCGGCACCGCGCATTCGAGCACGATCCGAAGTGAGGTGTTCGAATCGAGGATCCCCTTCGTCGTAAGCAGGGCCCGCTGGACCGCGATCCCGAAGATCTGTGGCCACTCCAGAGGGTCGTTCGTAAAACGCTCCAGGCCCTCCTGTAGGCCGTACCACATGTTTTCGACGAAATATTCCGGCAGGTACGACGGTCGCGTCTGGTTGGTCAGTCTCGGAACGCCAAAGGATTCTTTTCCGAGATTTCTTACGGAATAACGGATGATCTCTTCAATGCTGCTTTCCACCCGCCCGGAAAGACGCATCGTCGCGGAAGCCGACATGTACCAGATCGAGTGTTTGTCTTTTTGCAGAAGTTGGTCGATCGTGTCCGAAAAGAAGTAGCGTTCGTCGTTTTGGGTCTTGATGATGGAAAAAACCTGATCCTCTTCGATGCCCATGCGGTTGACCATCTTTTCCCGTACGGCCATTTGCGTGGAAAACCCGGCAAGGGCCCCCAGAACGCTCATGAGCGTCTCCACTTTTAACGTTCCGTTTTGTTGCATCTGCCTGATCAGGCTATTGTAGAGGGTAATTCCCCCGTCAAAGATGTAATCCGGTACGTTTGAATAGACCGCATTGTCGTTCTCGATGGGAAGCTCCAGGTTTTGCGTGAGTTCCTGCGTCCGGGTCTCGATGATCTCCCGGCCGCTTTTTTCCCTTCTTCTTAGGATACGCTTGGACTGCTTGACCCGTTTTTGAATGTCCAGACGGATCTCGTCGACGTCGTTGACGACGATCGTCTCGCTGTCGATGCTTCGGACCGGCTCAAGGATCTCGTCCTTAAGATCGATCTTCTGTAAGACCTGGGTCGCTTCCTCTTTCTCGTCTCCAAGACGGACGAGGAGCTCTTTACGGCGTTTTCGCCTGGGCCTGGTCTTGGCTTCGGGCGTAAATTCCTTTTCCGGTTGCGCAGGTTCGATAAAACCGGACTCGGAGGATACTTCAAAGTCTTCGTTCGGCCGCTTTAGCGAAAAGCCTTCGAGAGCCTCTTCTTCTTCGGAAATTACCGGCTCTTCGTCTGCTTCCGGCAGTGGCTGTGGGGTTTCTTCGACCTGCCCCGCGAGAAGCTCTTCGTCTTCCGGCTCTATAGCCGACACGGGCTCTGTCTCGAAGATAAGCGCCTCGTTTTCGGAATTCTCAGGCTCTCCAGTCTCCGCTTCGGCCTCCAAAATCTCGGGGGTCTCCAACAAAACCTCTTCCACGCTTTCTACCGCGGGCTCTACGTTTTCTTCCGAAAGTCGAATCTCACCGGTTTCTTCCGTAGCGTATATAAACTTCGCCTCTTCGCCTGGAACGACGGCCAGTTCGGTCCCGGTTTCCGGCTTTTTTTCTTCTTCGTTAAAAAGATTTTTGCGTTTTGGGCTAAACAGTTTCATGGTTACAAATCCCTTTACTAGGGCAGTTTTGGCAGGATCCTCCCGGACAGTTTCGCGTGATCAGACGAAGATCGTAGCTTCCCGCGCAGAGTATCTCGCCGTCCGCGACGATCACGGGAAGTTTATATCCTTTTATAAACTCAAACTTTTCCGGCTCGACGTTCTTTTCGTAGCGTATCACTTCATTACCGTCGCGCTCGAGTAGCTTGATGGCGTAGTCTAAAAGCAGATCGAAATCCGATGCTTCGGACGAGTAACCGGCTTGTTCGTATATTTCTATTTTCACTGTTAATACCTACGGGAGCGGCGGTGAATACCGCCCAAATGAATGATGAACTTCTTTCTACGACCGATAAACGGCCCAGTTAATTGATCGAAAAAATTGTAAGCTTTATTTTATAATACCACAGTTTAGAATTTCCCACTTGACACGCCGGCCCCTAGCCAAAAAAGGCACAAAAAAAGCCCAGATTCCTCTGAGCTCAAACGCGGTTGTGGGTGTATGGGATTAGGGCGATGTTGCGCGCTCTTTTAATGGCACGCGTTACTTTCCTCTGGTGCTTTGCGCACGTTCCGGTCGCCCGGCGTGGAAGAATTTTCCCACGTTCTGAAATGTAGCGTTTTAAGGTCGCTACGTCTTTGTAATCGACCTCATCGATGTGATTTTCGCAGAATTCACAAACTCTTTTTCTTCTTCTATTGTTATAGGGTTTTGGCATTTCTCTCTCCTAGTTTTTAAAATGGAACCTCGTCGTCGTCGGCCAGTAAACTAAAGTCGTCGTCGATTTCTAGGGGTGTCGAGGCTTCGGGCGCTTTTGGTTGTTGGGGTTGCTGGTACGAGTCGTACGGTGCGTTGTACCCGCTGTCGTTGCGGCTTCCGATAAAATCAAAACTGTCCAGCACGACTTCGGTCACGTACCGGTTCGTTCCGTCTTTGGCCTGGTACGAGCGCGTCTGCAGACGACCCGAAAGCGCGATTTGGCGGCCCTTGGTCAGGTACTGGCAAATCACTTCGGCCTGCCGGTTCCAGGCGACGACGTTGAAGAAGTCGACGTCCGGCTGTCCCGGGGACTTAAAGCGGCGGTCAACGGCTACGGAAAACGTACAGACGTTGTGCCCGTTGTTCGTCGTCTTGAGGACCGGATCCTGTGCCAGGCGTCCGACCAATACGACAATATTCATGTTTTACCTCTATTTTTTCTTTTCTTTACTTACGATAATGGAACGGATAACGGCATCCGTGATCTTATAATAGTGTTCCAAATCGTCAAGAACGGAACGTTCGGCTTCGAAGTTGACTAAAACGTAATAACCTTCCGTATACGTGTTGGCGATTTTATACGCGAGGGTCTTAAGGCCCCACTGCTCAACGCTCTCAACCTTTCCGTTTTTGTCGATGATTTCCTTGACCCGGTCGATCTGGGCCTGGATTTCTTCTTCGGTCAGCTGAGGCTGCAGAACAAAGATCGTTTCGTATTTTCTCATGTTTCCTCCTTCTGGACTTCATTGGCGTAGAAATACGCAAGGATTTTTTTATTTTAACACAATTCTACTTTTTTTGCCTGTACTTTTCGATTTTTTCCAGATCTTTCGGGCTTTTGATCTTACGAAGCAGCTTTTCAAACTTCGGGCGCCCCATCATCACGACGTGGCCGCACCCAAGGCAGCGCGCTTTGATGTCCGCCCCTACGCGGACGATCTCCCAGAGATCGTTTCCGCAGGGGTGCTTCTTTTTTGTCCGCACGATCTGTCCCAGTTCTAAATCCATGATCCCCCCGTTTCAAAAAACCTAACAAGCCAGGACGACATCAGCGCCTGGCTGACTCCCGTCTCACCAAAGAGCGAAAACACAAACGCGGCCATGTTGATAAGTAGGAGCGTAAATAAAACCCCGTAGATAAGCCCTTCGGCCCCGCCGACGATCCGGTTAAAACACCCCAGGACCGGGACCTTATTGACGATTTTACTGATTTTAAGCAGGTAGGAAAACAACAGCATCAGTAAAACGAAGACGACGATAAAACACAGCATGTAAAGTATCCACTGCGCTACCGGCTCCACCGCTTCGGTCAGGGTCCTTCCCGAGAATAAAAAGGAGATCCCCGGAACTTTTAACAGGGCCTGCATGTTGTGGGCGGCAAAAGAGTAGATCGCCGAACGGATGGACGAGACGTCCATCAAATACGCCGAAAGTCGATCGCAGATAAAACGGGTGATAAAAAAAGACCCAAAAAGGCGCACCATATAGATAAGCATATACAATGCGCCTTTACTGTAGCCGTCAAAAACGTAGTATAGGACGAGCAGCGCCGTGATCAGGCCGATAAAAAAATTAAGCATCCCCGTCCTTTGGCGTAAGTTCGTCGGACTCGGGCGAAGCGATCCGGTCGATCTCGCGGTTGATGACTTCCGTCGGTAGATCGTTTTGGACCAGATCCTGCTCTTTGATGATCTCAAAAGATTCCGTATAGATGATTTTTTCTTCTTCCGGCTCGTCCGCGACGACTTCATCAAAACTCCGGGCCGTCCTGCGGGTGTGGATGCGGCGTTTCGGCTCTTTTTTGGCTTTCTTTTTTAGCTTTTCACTCGCGTACGAGCGCCGTGCCAGTCCCAAAACGATCCCCATGACCTGAATGACCGTCTGATAGACGAAGGCGAAAGCGATAAACATCGGTACCGTAAGGTACGCCTGAAAGGCGATATACAGATAAGAATAGGGGATATACCAAAAAAGCGTCGGTCCCACGATCCAGGTCAATAGGTTCCAGGAGACGAAAAAATCCGTACTCGGATAATACATCGTCAGTACGATCGTCGCCACCGTGAAGATAAAAATCGGAAGCGAGTTTAAAACGATGTACAAAATGGTGCATTTTGGCGAGGTCTCCCCTTTTGCGCTAAAGAAAAAATAATTGATCAAAATCCAGTACAGGGTAATGCCGATAAACTGGGCGATTCCAAAAGCCGAGTTGTAGGCTTCCCCAGACGGATTGATATACGTAGTTAATAGACTTAAGAAGATGACGATGATCAGATAAAGCGTAAAAGACAGGAAGATCCCCATCGTCATGCTTAAACTTTTTGAAATCTTACATTCATAAAACTTCATTGTTTACCTCTTCAAGGCCAATTTTATTTAATATCGACTGCAAATGCTCCAGGGACGAATACCGGATCTCAATCTTGCCCTTATCCACACCGTTTTGCTTGTGGTTGGTGATGTTTACCTTGCTGTCGGTGTGTTGTGAGAGCCGTTCTTCAAGATCTCTAATGAAAATCGTCTTCTCCCGCTTCTTTTTGGGACTGTCCTGGTTTCGGATCATCCGCTCGACTTCGCGCACGCTCAGATCCTTTTCTTCGACCATCCGGGCGATCTCGAGCTGGCGGGCTTCGTCTTCGACCGAAAGCAGGGCCCGCGCCGCGCCAAAGGAGATCTTGCCCAAGAGAAGTTTCTCCTGGATTTTATCCGAAAGCTTTAAAATCCGCAGCGTATTCGTTAGGTTGGTGCGCGAAATCCCGAGTTTGGTGGCGAGCTCTTCCTGTGAGTACGAAAAACGGTCGAGTAGCATTTTATAGCCCCTGGCGAGTTCGACCACGTTCAGATCTTCTCGCTGCATGTTCTCAATTAAGGCCATCTCGAGCGAGGCGTTGTCGTCCAGATCGCTGACGATCACGGGAACTTCTTCGATACCGGCCAGTACCGAGGCCCGCCACCGCCGCTCCCCGGCGATGATCTCGAAGTTTCCGTCCCGTTCCCTGACGATGATCGGCTCGATCACGCCGTGGTTTTTGATCGATCTTGACAGCTCTTTGAGTTTTGACTCGTCAAAGATCTCCCGGGGTTGATCGGGGTTGGGCTTGATCAGCTCGGGCGAAACCGTCCGCAACGTGGATTCCTCTTTTTGAGGGATCAGGGATTTTAAACCTCTACCTAATGCCATGATCCTGTCTTTCTAGAAATTCTTTGGCAAAGGCCTGGTAAGCCGCCGAGCCCTTGGAGCGGTAAGCGTAGTCAAAGATCGTCTTACCAAAACTCGGCGCTTCCGCAAGACGGACGTTTCTAGGAATGGCCGTCTTGTAGACTTTGTCTTTAAAAAAATCCCGAACTTCCTGCGCCACCTGTTCGGAAAGATTGGTGCGGCCGTCCTGCATCGTCAGCAGGACGCCTTCGATCGAAAGATCCGGGTTTAAACCGTGCTTTACGAGATCGACCGTGTACAATAAATCGCCCACGCCTTCGAGCGCGTAATACTCGCACTGGATCGGGACGATGACGCTGTCGGCCGCCGTCAGCGCGTTGATCGTAAGTAGGCCCAGCGACGGCGGACAATCGATGAAGATGTAATCGTAGTAGTCCCTTATCTCGTCGAGACGACGTTTTAGGTACCGCTCCCGGTCTCCTTTTGAGGCGATCTCGACCTCGATTCCGGCCAGATCCCTTCCCGACGGAAGCAGGTGCAGGTTGTCGTACCCCGTCGTGAGAATCCCCTCTTTGACCGTCACGTTTTGACTCAAAACGTCGTAAAGGCTCTTTTGGATATGGTCTTTATCCAGCCCCAGGCCGCTGGTCGCGTTGGCCTGTGGGTCGATGTCGCAGATAAGCACCTTTTTTCCGTCAAAACTTAAGGCGGTCGCCAGATTCAACACTGAGGTTGTTTTTCCGACCCCGCCTTTTTGATTAAACACCGCAATAATTTTTCCCATTGGTTATTTTGGAATTTTTATCTTGATCTCAATAAAATCCGAATTGTCCTCTTCGCTGTACGAAACGTTCTTATTAAATTCCTTGATCTCCTTGTACGCCTTTTTGATCGTGTTGACGTAGATCTTCGAGTTGATATAGGTCTTGACCCGGGCTTTTTTGCCTTCCATGCTCTCGCCGTAGTTGTTGAACATGCGCTCGTTTCTTATCTTTTCGACGAGCACCTCGGTCTTTTTGACGTTCAGGTCCCTCGTGACGATCTGTGCGATGACTTCCTTTTGAAGCTCGACTTCCGGCAGACGCAACAGGGCCCGGGCGTGGCGTTCGGACAAACGTTTGTCAACGATCAAATCGGCGATCTCGTCGTCCAGCTTTAAGAGCCGCACCTTATTGGCGATAAACGACTGGGATTTTCCCAGGGCCTTAGCGACCTGTTCTTGGGTCATATCGTAATAATCGATCAGCTGGTTGTAAGAGCGGGCTTCTTCAAAAAAGGTGAGATTTTCCCGTTGTATGTTTTCCATGATCGACAAAACCGCCGAATCCTGGTCCGAGATCTCCGTAATGATCGACGGGATCTCCTTTAGGCCGGCCAGTTTCGAGGCCCTCAGGCGCCGTTCGCCGACGACGAGTTCGTACAGGTCTTCGGAGAGTTTTCGAACCTTGACCGGCGAGATCAGCCCGTAGGTTTTGATCGACTCGGACAGTTCCCGCAGCGCTTCGGAATCGAAATGCTTTCGCGGCTGGTTCGGGTTCGGAAGGATCTTTGAAATGTCGATTTTTTCGATAACGTCTTTCACAGCTTCTTGTAATTTTTCTTAATTTCGGAAAAACTCCTCGGATAGAGGCTCTTGGTCTTTTCTTTTTTGACGACCTCTATAAATACCCGCGTCGTGAGCGACGGTTCGGTGACGATCTTTTCGACGTTGGTGATTTCGCCCCCGAGCTTCGCGATGATCTCACGGGCCTGTTCGAGTTCCGGCTCGTAGTTTTTTCCTTTTAACGCGATAAACTCACCGCCCGGCTCCACAAAAGGCAGGCACAGCTCCGCGAGTATCGGCATCGGCGCGACGGCCCGGCTCAGCGCGTACTTATACTTTTCCCGGTACGCGGGCAGCGTCGAAGCCACTTCCGCGCGGGCGTGAACGCACAGTACGTTTTTTAGCCCGATCTCTTCGACGATCGTATCGACGACTTTTAGCTTTTTTGCCGTGGCGTCGAGCAGTACGACGTGGCTGAGCGGGCGCATGATCGCGACCGGTACCCCCGGAAAACCTCCGCCGGTCCCCACGTCGATGACTTTGGTTTTTTCGTCCGGCATGTATTCCAGCGCAAGCAGCGAGTCGATCAGATGTTTTTCGATAAACTCCATCGGATCGACGATTCGCGTCAGGTTGATTTTTGTATTGATGTCTAGGATCTTGTTCATATATTCGATCAACCGGCTGCACTGATCCTGGCTCAAAGCGATGCCCAAATCCGCGCACGAGTTTCTTAAAATATTTTCATATAAACCACTCATGTAGCTACAATTATACAAGAAATGTTTCACGTGAAACAATCATAGATCCAATTTTAATGTTCCACGTGAAACATCGAATGTTCTTACGGAGAGGTCAGGATAATGCGGACCTCAAAACGGCCGTCTCTTATGATCTGGCTCTCCCACCCGTGGTACTTGGCGATTTTTTCAACCAGGGCCAGCCCCACACCGGTACCGGAGCGGGAGGACCCGTCTATAGGATTTAAGACCGACAGCACGGGACCGTGATCGTTATAGAGACGTACCGTGATCACGGTTCCGTCGGGATTATGGACCAGGCCGTTGTTTAGAAGGTTGTTTAAGAGTCTCCCAAACAGGTAAGGGTCGAGCGCGGTCTTAAAACTTTCAAGTTCCGGCTCTACTATAAGCTTAAGCTCGCAGCTTCCCAGATCGTTTTCGTTGATAAAGCCCACCGCACTCTCTCTTAATACGGAAGAAAGCCGGTACGTTTCGGTCTTTCCCGGGCTTATCCCGTAATTTAATTTGTTCTGTAGGTTTAAACTGTCGACCAGATTTTTTATCTTAAGCACGTTGAGCCTGATGCGTCGGGACAGTTCTTCGTTTTTGATCAACTCACAGCTCGCCGAGATCACCGAAAGCGGGGTGCGCACGTCGTGGGAGATTCCGCCGATCCAGTCTCTGCGGTCCGCTTCCTTTTGTTTCAGGATCTTATCGGTCTTGTTGAGCGCCCGCTTAAGATCCAAAAAATTTCCGGTCTCGTCGAGCGGGGAGAAGTCTTTGCTCCCAAGTCCCTGTATTCCCTCGAGCACGGGCCGTACCTCTTTTTGTGTGTTTTTTTGTCTTCTTAAAAACAGGAACAGGAAAAAAAGAAAGTTTACAACCAAAAGTAGGGGAAAGAAGATCAGCGTTTGCACAAAGCCCGTCGTCGGAAAGGTCAGGGCGTATTTAACGACCTTGTCTTTCGGAAAACCGTAGACGAGGAGCTCCCCGGAGCCTAAAATCTTCGTGTTGACCGGATAACCCTTAAGGTACCACCGCGAAAACGACGCGACGTCCGAAAGGGTATAGTGGGTGTTTAATTCCTCGGGCAGGGCCGCGCTGCTTATAATACTACCGTCGGACGCAATTAAGAGGTAGAAGTGGCCGCGTCTCTTTAGTTCTTCTTCGAGCTCATTAGCGTTTAAGCCGGTCCCCGCAAGGGAGTCTTCGATCGTATCAAAACTGAGGCGCTCTTCGTAGGTTTCGGACGACTCGCTCCAGGCGAGATAAACCGTAAAGCCGACGAATACGGCCAGGTTAAAAAAAGCGAACAGCACGAAAAGTAGGACGCTTTGAACGAGGTTTTTTCTAAAGTATTCAATCATTTTTTGTTACCAGTTTATAACCGAGCCCGCGAACCGTGATCAAACTTTTCGGCCGGCTCGGATCTTCTTCGATTTTTTCACGGATATGGCGAATGTGTGACATTAAGGTATTCTCATAGCCGTACGTGTTCTCACCGATGGCGCACTCACAAAGAGCGTCGAGCGAAACGATGCAGCCGGAATTTTCATAAAGCTTTTTTAGGATCTTGCTCTCCTTGGCCGTAAGGTTATAGCTTGTGCCATCGTTTTTTAACGCTTCGGCCTTGTCAAACCGGATCTCACAAAAATCGAGCAAAACCTTATTGTGGTGTCCCGGGTAAGCCCTACGCAGTACGGCCTTGATCCTAAGGATCAGTTCCTTGGTCAAAAACGGCTTTACCAGATAATCGTCGGCCCCGTACTCAAAACCTTGGATACGGTCTTCGTCCTCGCCTTTTGCCGTCAGTAGAATCACCGGGACGTTCGAATTTTCGCGAATAATTTTTAAAAGATCAAGGCCGTCAAGGTGTGGCATCATCACGTCTAAGACGACCAGATCCGTTTTCCCCTGTTTTAGTATTTTTAACGCTTCGATCCCATCGCCGGCCGTCGTGACCGACTTAAAACCGTGGGCGGACAATAGATCCTTGATGAGCTCTCTTAACTCACCGTCATCGTCGACAAAAAGAATTCTTTCTGGATTCATCGTAATTTCCTTTTCCACTACCGATTTTAACGGTTTTACAGATGGATGTGCCCGATTATCAAAAAATCAAGGTAAATTCCAAGACCGCTTAAGAAACCTACAAGCCTGGTACGGCATAATTAGAAAAATGAAAACTCCAGTGATTAAAACGGAAAATCTTACCAAAACCTACGGCGGGATCAACCGCGTAGACGGGCTCAACCTTAAGATTCCGGAAGGAAAAATCTACGGCTTTTTGGGCGCTAACGGCGCGGGTAAAACCACGACGATGAAGATGCTTCTGGGACTTACCCCACCGTCGGGTGGAAGAATCGAGATCTTTGGGACCCCTTTTGAAGAAAACCGGATCGAGATTTTAAAAAAGACGGGAAGTATTATTGAGAACCCGTCTTACTACGGCCATCTAACGGGAAAGGAAAACCTAAAACTACTCGAGAAAATTTTAGATGTATCTGAAGAAGAAAGCGAAAAGGTTTTAAAACTCGTCGGATTATATGAGGAAAGGGATAAGAAGGTCAAAAATTATTCCCTTGGAATGAAACAAAGGCTCGCCATCGCCATGGCGCTTTTGAGGGATCCGAAGCTTTTGATCTTAGATGAACCCACAAACGGGCTGGATCCGGAAGGTATAAGAGAGATCAGAGAGCTCCTTAAAAGTTTGGCGCGAAAGCGGAACATAACGGTGATGATCTCAAGCCACCAACTCAGTGAGATCGAAAAAATCGCCGATATAATTGGGATCTTAAAAGATGGGAAGCTGATTTTTGAGGGAACGCTAAAAGAACTTGAGCGCTACAAAAAGTTAAAGACGACGCTTGAGACGGACGACGGTCTTCTAGGGTTAGAGGTGCTCTCCGACTACCATCCGAAGCTTTTAGATGACAAACTCGTTTTTGAGAATTTGAAAAAAGAAGAGATCCCACCGCTTATAAAAAAGCTCGTGAACGCGGGAATCGGAATCTACGAACTAAGTCATGAGCAGTTAAATCTCGAAGATCTGTATTTTGAAATAATAGGAGAGCGCGATGAACCTAAGTAAAGCCTTTAACCTGGAACTGTACAAACTAAAGCACAAATACTTTTTTCTCAGTTGGCTCCTCTTAACGGTTGCGCCGCTCGCCTACCTTCTGTACAACCTGCGCACCTTTAGTTTTTCGCCGCATATCCACTACGCTTCGGTCGAACTCGTCTATTTTTACGAACAATCCGAAATCGTTTGGCTGCTCGCGCTGATCCTTCCGGTCATGGCGAGCCTGCTCATCTCGAAGCTAATCGATCTTGAGAACAAAAACGAAAACTGGAGACTACTAATCACCGCGAACGAGGATTTTAAAACGCTGTGGAGCGTCAAGTTTTTGACCGTCTTTTTTCTGATGGAATTAACGACGCTTTTGTTTTACCTTACGGCCGTTTTTCGCCTCCACCAAATCTTAGGGGCCCCTATACCCGTCGGAAAACTTTTGCTTTCCTTTATCGGTCTATCGGGAGCAAACGTAATGACCTTAACGATCGCCCAAGGCTTGGCTGTTTTTTATAGAAATCAAGCCGTAGTTCTTATCGAAGGGCTGTTTGCTTCGTTTATCGCCCTGATCTCTCCGCTCATGCCACGGTGGTTTTGCTATCTTTTACCCTGGGGTTACTACGCCCTTAATATTTTGGCCACTAACGAGTCTTTAGGAAGGGGGAGTGACGGGATCATGAACTGGAAGATTATAGAACTCTATCCAAACTACGTCTTAATTTTCGGCGTAGCGCTTTTGTTCATCGCAGCCAACGTCGCTTTAATGAGAGCTTTAAGTAAGAGGGAGATTTGATGCAAACAGTAAAACGTCTAGGTTTTTGTAAGTGCCTTGAAGTCGAATTTCTTAAATTAAAAAACTCGCCGCTCTGGTGGGCCGTTTTGTTGCTGCCGCTTCTTAGTATCTTTATCGGTAGCGGCTCTTACTATCTAAATAATGAAGCTCTAAGTGGGGGAGCCTGGTACGGGCTTTGGACACAGGTCGCCCTGTTTTACGGCTATTTTTTCTATCCGCTTTTAATGGGCATTGCCGCGGCCTGCCTTTGGCGGATCGAACACAACCAAAACAACTGGAACTTACTGGGGACTCTACCCGTTGATGCAAGGGACATTTGGTTTAGCAAACTCACGGTCCTGTTTTTTGTTGCGATCATCTCACAGGTCTTTATGGTCGCCCTTTACGTCTTTAGCGGCTTCGTGATCCTTCGGTTTCGCGCACCCCTTCCGGCAACTACGCTTTGGTATCTTTTTGCCGGTCCCGTCTGCGTCATGGCCGTCGCCTCCGTACAGCTTTACCTGTCGCTCAAAATCAAAAGTTTTACGGCTCCGATCGGGATCTGCTTTATCGGTTGCTTCGTCGGCCTGTTTTGCTACTTAAACGGATTTTGGCTTTTTCCGGATACGCTCGCGATCATCGGCATCAACGCCACCCACGAGAGCCTGCCGACATTCTCCGAAATCATCAAAGTCGTCTCCGGAACGTTTTTCTGGGTCGTTCTTACGTCGGTTCTTGGAATCCGTGATCTGCATAGAAGGGAAAGCTGATCAAAGAGCAAAGCGGAGTGAAATTAGAAAACCATGAATTATGTCAATGTTTCACGTGAAACATAAAAAATGCAGCCCGGAAACCGAACTGCACTATAAATCATTCTTTCTTTGTCTCTGTAGTATCTTTAAATTCTTCGGTCTCGGGATCGTAGCGCTCCCAGTTGATCGGGGTCTCTACGTCCCTCTCTTTTTTAGGATCTAAACTTAATCTACGGTTGACGAATTCACTTGCCAGCCGGTAAAGGACCGAAAAGATCGGAACGGCCGTGAGCATCCCCGGCAGACCGAAGAGTTTTCCACCTACGACGACCGCAGCAAAGACCCAGATGTCGGGTAGACCCAAAGACGACCCGATGAGCCTCGGATAGATGAAGTTTCGGGTGATAAACAGGATCGACAGGATGATCACCGAAAACAGTACCGCCTGCAAGAAGTTGACCGTGACGATAAGGAAAAAGCCGATACCCCAACTGATGATCGCGCCAAAGAGCGGGATGACCGAGAATACGGCGATGATCGATACGATCATGAGCGTATAGGGAAGCCTAAAAATAAAAGCGATGATCCCGTAAGCGATCGCCATCAAAACCGCGTCAAAAACGCGTCCGTAGATAAAAGCACGGAAATCTTCGTTGGTCAGATGAAAGATGTATAGGGTTTCGTTTGCGTACTTTTCCGGCAAAAGTCCGTAGACGATCTTTTTGACCTGACGGTACAGGCTCTTCTTGGCCATGAGCAGGTAAAGGGCAAAAAGGACCGCGATGAAAAAGGACATGACCGACTTAAAGGTCTGGCTGACAAAACTAAAGGTTCCGCTGAGCGTCTTTGGTAGTTCGTTTCTCAAGAAATTTGTCACCGTCCGGCTGAGCGTCCCTCCCGAAGCCCGCGTCCTGTTGAGCGAATTTGAAAGCGCCGGAAAACGTTGGGTGAGGGTAGTCACCGCGTTTTGTAGCGCGTCAAGCGCGCCGGGGATCTTTCTGGCTAAGAGCTCCAGGGCCTGAACGAGTTGGGGAATGACGATCAAAGCCAGTGCGATAAAGACGATCAGTAGAGTTAAAATCGCGCAGACCAGGCTTAAGATCCGCCGAAGCTTGGGATTTAGGAGAAAGCCGAAAACCCGCTCACTGAAAAAATCCATCAGGATATTTAAGACGTAAGCGATACAGGCTCCGATGACCAGAGCGCTGATGGCGTTCCAGATCCAGGAAAAAAAGCCCGAAACCTGTGGGGCGTAGACGATCAGGGCGAGCAGTACCGCCGCGAAGAGTACGAGGACAAACCAATATTTTCTGTCGAGTTTCTTTAAAAAATTCATAATAAGCTCCTGATGTTAAAAAAAGCACGTTTCACGTGAAACATCATCGTGGAACGTGCTTTTTTGATTCAAGATAGATTTGTAAAACCGATATATCCGCCGGCGAAACCCCGGATATTCGACTGGCCTGGCCAATCGTCTCGGGACGGAAACGGCCGAGCTTTTCTACGGCCTCGAGCCTTAGGCCTTTGATATCGCCGTAGTTTAAGTCTTCGGGGATTCGTTTCTTTTCCAGCTTTCTGAATTTCTTAACCTGTTCCATTTGCTTTTTAATATACCCTTCGTACTTGAGAATCACCCCGACTTCACTGACAATATCCGCGCTCAGTTCCGGTCTTTCTTCGTCGAACACGGCCGTATTTTCGTAGGTCAGTTCCGGCCTCCTTAAAAGTTCGGCTAAGGATATCCCGTTTTTGATCGCGGCAGAACCCAGTTCTTTAAGTTTCTCGTTTTCTTCTTCCGTCGGCTTTACTTTTACTTTTTTTAGCCGCTCGACTTCGTCTTCGATGGCTCTTTGCTTTTTAAGAAACCTCTCGTACCGCTCGTCCGAAATGAGCCCGTATTCATGCCCGATCGGCGTTAGGCGTTTGTCGGCGTTGTCCTGCCGTAGAAGTAGGCGGTACTCGGCTCTTGAGGTCATCATCCGGTACGGCTCTTCGGTCCCTTTGGTGATGATGTCGTCGATTAGAACACCGATATAGGCCTGGGAGCGGTCTAAAATGAGCGGTTTTTCGTGAAGGATGTACTGACAGGCGTTGATTCCTGCAATGATCCCCTGGGCCGCGGCTTCCTCGTAACCCGAAGTCCCATTGATCTGTCCGGCAAAAAAGAGCCCCTTGACCTGCTTTGACTCAAGGCTCGCCTTTAAATCGGTGGGGTAGATGCAGTCGTATTCGATCGCGTAGGCACTTCGCATAAACTCGACGTTTTCCATGCCCGGAACCTCTCTGTATACGGCGATCTGCACGTCTTCCGGAAGGCAGGAACTCATGCCCTGAACGTAGATCTCGTTGGTGTTAAGCCCTTCCGGTTCCATAAAAATCTGGTGGCGGTCCTTATCACTGAAGCGCATGACTTTCGTCTCGATCGACGGACAGTACCTCGGGCCGATCCCGACGACGTCGCCGGTATAAAGGGGCGAACGGTCGATGTTCTCCATTATGATCTCGTGCGCTTTCGGTGTCGTGTACGTCAGGTAACACGGTTCTTGATCGATGTTAATTTCTTCGGTTTCAAACGAAAAAGGAACGATCGGATCGTCGCCTTCCTGAATGATCATCTTTGAAAAATCAATGCTGTTTTTGTCGACCCTGGCCGGGGTTCCGGTCTTAAAGCGCTGAAGCTCAAAGCCGGACTCGATAAGCGAGTTCGAGAGTTCCGTCGCCGGAAACAGACCGTTCGGGCCGCCGTCGTACTGAACGTCCCCGATAAAGATCCGGCCTTTAAGGTAGGTCCCGGTCGCGATGACGCAGGCCTTGCACGAATACGTCGCCCCGGTTTTGGTAACGACCCCTTTTATTTTGTCGTCTTCAATGATCAACTCGACCGCTTCCTGTTGTTTTAAGGTCAGGTTCGGCTGGTCTTCGATGATCTTTTTCATGCGCTGTTGGTAGGCTTTTTTGTCGGCTTGGGCCCTGAGGCTGTGGACCGCCGGTCCTTTGGCGGTATTTAACATACGCGCCTGGATCATCGTCGCGTCGATATTTTTTCCCATCTCACCGCCTAAGGCGTCGATTTCCCGGACCAAATGCCCCTTTCCGGTTCCGCCGATCGACGGATTGCAGGGCATCATGGCCACGCTGTCGAGATTGATGGTGAGCAGTAAGGTAGAAAAACCCCGTCGCGCCGACGCTAAGGCCGCTTCTACACCGGCATGTCCCGCGCCGATAACTATAACATCGTAATCTCCTGCTTGGTAGGCCAAAGATTTTCTCCTTTCTCAAATAAAAATGTGTTTATTTAGTCCGATGTGGGTAAAATATTAACTAACGATGGTTGATTATTGATGGTTCCCCCCTATTGATAGTCATTTAGTCAAACAGATAATCGTCTGTCAAACATACTCCTCTTCAAATATAGCTAGACCGCCTTCTAAGTAAGGCGGTTCTTTTTTTATTTGCCAATGCAAAACCGCTCGAAGATCGTATCGATGACGTCCGTCCCGATGGACTCTCCGGTGATGGCTCTGAGATTTTCCAAAGCCTCGTTGATCTCGATACTGTAAATTTCTTCCGGCAGATCGATCAGTACGCCCTCACGCGCGTGTTTTAAGATGTCCCTTGTCTGTCTTAACAGGCTCATCTGCCGCTCGTTTAGGAGCACCGAACTCTGCGAAGCTTCGACCTGTCCCTGCATGACGAGATCAACCATTTGTTTCTTTAATTCTTTAATACCCGATTCGTTCTTAACTGAAATCTTGTGCCAGTTTTCCAGCTCTTCCAAAGAAAGATCGCTCTTGTTCGAGACGAAGATCGTCTTGTCGGGGTCGAGCCCGTCGATGATTTGGCGTTCGTCTTCGGAGAGTTTTTGGCCGGATTCTTTTAGAAACAAAATCAGATCCGCGTGGGAAGCGTATTCCAAGGAGCGTTCGACTCCGATCTGTTCGACCACGTTTTCCGTCTGGCGGATGCCCGCGGTATCGGTAAGAATAAACGGAACGGAATCGATGATAATGGATTCTTCGATGATGTCTCTGGTCGTTCCGGGAATTTCGGTCACGATGGCGCGTTCGTTATCGGTGAGCAGATTTAGGAGTGAGGATTTTCCCACGTTGGGTTTTCCGAGGATGACGGTCTTGATCCCGTTTCGAAACACGGCGCTGTTTTTTCCGTTCTCGATCAGGTTTTCGATCAGTTCCAGTGCCTCATCGATGTGGGCAAGGACCTTTTCTTTGGTCAGTTCTTCGATGTCGTACTCCGGGTAGTCGAGGTTGGACTCAATGAGTACGAGTACGTCGATCAAAACGTCGTCGATTTTTTTAAGCCGCTTTTTTAGGGAGCCGTTTAGCTGTTCGACCGACAGCTGAAGCGCTTTTTCCGACTTTGCCCCGATGACGTCCATCACGGACTCCGCCTGGGTGAGATCGATCCGGCCGTTTAAAAAGGCGCGTTTAGTAAACTCCCCGGGTTGGGCGTGGCGGGCCCCGCCGTTTATGACGAGATCTAAGATCTTTCCGGTCGGAACGATCCCGCCGTGGCAGTTGATTTCGACGACGTCTTCGGCCGTGTAAGAATTTGGGCCGCGCATGTAAGCGACGAGGACCTCGTCGACCGTCTGTCCGGTCTGTGGGTCGATGATATGGCCGTAATAAAGCTTTTGGTTTTGAGCCCGCGTAAGCGGGACGCCGGAGACGCCCTTGAAGATCTTGTCGGCGATCTGCGCCGAGCGCTCCCCGCTAAGGCGTACGATCCCGATTCCCGCGCTTCCCATACCGGTCGAGATGGCAGCGATAGTGTCTACATCAGAATATTTCATTTTTTGTATAAAAAAAGCCCATTACAGGAACTGTTAATGAGCTTGAATAACGATCCTACGGTAAGGATCTTCACCTTCGGAATACGTATGGACCCGGCGGTCGTTTTGAAGCGTGGCGTGGATGATGCGGCGTTCGGCCGGATTCATGGGCTCAAGCTTGATGCGGCGGTTAAAGCGCACGGCTTTGTCCGCCATCTTCTTTGCCAGATCTTCCAAAGTTTTCTGTCTTTTTTCTCTATAATTTTCGGTATCTAAAATGATCCGGGTATAGCCGTCTCCTTCTTTATTGACCGCTAGACTCGTCAAGTACTGTAAGGAATCCAGGGTTTGGCCTCTTCGCCCGATCAGGATACCCATACGGTCTCCCTTGAGGTTGATCTTTAAAAAACCGTCGCTTTCCTTGGCGTCGATATCGCAGGTAAGACCCATCGTATTGAAAACTTCGTTTAAAAAAAGGATGGCTTTTCTCGCTTTGTCGGTCTCTCCGACCACGGTAAGCACTTCCTCTTCAGGTTCTTCTACGATTTCCGGTTCGGGCTCGATTAAGCTAACTTCTACGATCGCGTCTTTTTTACCAAATAGTCCAAAAACGCCGCTTTCGGCCTGTTGGATCACCTTGATCGTATCAATCTGTTCGTGGGTAGCTCCTAATTCTTTTAGGGCGTCTTCAACGGCTAAGTCGTAATTCTTTCCGGTTCCGGTTGCTGTTTGACTCAAAATATTCTCCTATCACCTCTTGGGAATCTTTGTAATGGTTTTACGAACGTTTCGTTTGCTGGCCGGTGTCATTTTAACGCTTGGTGTGCTGTGCTCTTTGTTTTTCTTATTCGTGCTTCCCATATACTGGTTCATACGGTCTGTACCCGTTTGGCGGACCGCTTTGATCTCTTTACGTTTGTTTCTGGAATACTCTTCGAGCTTCTTTTCGGCTTCCATGATTGGAATGGTCTCGACCGGTTTACGCATCATGATAAACTGCTGTAAGAACGTGAAGACGTTTTGGACGACCCAGTAGATGGCAACCCCAGCCGGTAGACTCAGGGCCATAAACCCGATGAGCAGTGGCATGAGATAGAGCATCATACGCTGTGAACTTTGCGTCTGCTCGTTTTCGGCCATCTTGTTCATCGACATCGTGAACTTTTGCGTCAAAAACGTAAAGATCACGCACAGTATCGGTAAGATGTAGTACGGATCCGGCTGCGATAAGTTCGGGATCCACAAAAACGACTGGTTGACCGCGCTGGCTTTGGTTCCGACAAAAACGTATTCCGTCGGATTTCGGAGCGCGCCGAACAGCGCGTAAATGATGGGCAGTTGAATCAAAAGTGGTAGGCACCCACCCATCGGATTGACGTGATAAACCTGATAGAGTTTGGACGTTTCCTGATTTAATTTTTCTGGATTGTTCTTGTACTTCTTTTGCAGGTACTGCGTCATCGGAAGCAGCGCCTGGGTCTCCCGCATGGATTTGGTCGACTTGATGTTTAGCGGCAACAGCACGAGTTTGCAGATGACCGTAAACAGGATGATCGCGACCCCGTAATTGCCGACAAGCGTGTACAAAAAGTACAAGAGCATCCCAAAGGCTCTGTACAGAATACTCATAGTAAATCCCCTTTTCTTGGAACTGGGTCGTAACCTCCGGGATTAAACGGATGGCACCTCAAAATTCTGCGAATTCCTAGATAACCCCCTTTAAGCAGGCCGAAGCGTTCGATGGCTTCGTAACAATAAGCCGAACACGTCGGCGTAAAACGGCACGTTCTCGGAAGAAACGGGGAGATGGCCTTTTGATAAAAGGCGATCAGTTTCAAAGCTATAAATTTCACAAAATCAAATTTTTCTTTACAAATAAATGCCGAATTGAACGTGTAAGGGACGCGTAGGACCGGTCCACGCAAGCGGGTTTGGCCGATAGGATCAAATCGTAGCCCTGTTTTAACTCTCCGTCGAGCTCGCGGTAGTAAGCCCGGATCTGTCTTCGTAAACGGTTTCGTACAACGGCCCGTTTCGAGACCTTTTTGCTGACGACGATCCCTAAGCGGTTGACCGGACGGTCCGTTTTTAAATAACGCAGCGTAACGTCCTTGTTCCCGATGATTTTTCCGTTTTTATAAACGTTTTGAAAGTCTAGGTTTTTTTTTAAGGAATCAAACAAATTAAAAAAATAAAGACCGCATCCTAGCGGCCGTCTATACTAAGCAGATAGTTTTTTTCTTCCTTTGGCTCTTCTACGCTTTAGGATGTTTCTACCGCTTTTCGTTTTCATACGTTTCCTAAAGCCGTGTTCCTTCTTGCGATGACGGACTTTAGGTTGGTAAGTTCGTTTCATGACCTCACCTCCTAACTCGATGATCTGTTTATGTGAATAAGATTTCCGAAAAATTATATATTTTATTCTTTTAAATTGTCAAGATAAAAGTAAACATTTGGCGCTTAAAGACGCTCGCTTTCCTAATTTTCCATTTTATCGTTCTTTAATTGTTTGAAAACTTTTCCCGGAATTTTGATCTCATGGCAGCTAAAAATCTGTGCAAAAGTCGAGTTTTCCACAAATTTATCTGTTAAAATTGTGTTATCAACAATTCCACAAAGGGTGAAAAAAAACTGTGAATTTGTGTGGACAAAAAACGGAAAATCGAAAATATCGCCGTTTTTGGCCCAATTACTTTGTGGAAACTGTGAACAGAATTATCCACAACCTGTTGATAAAGCTGTTCCTCGACATGTATGTCCACATAGTTATCCCCAGGAGTATGTATGCAAGATGTTGAACTGGTCTGGAAAAAAAGCCTGGACCTGATCCGTCCGGAGATCTCAAAACTCAGTTACGACACCTGGATCAAAGATCTCGTTCCGGTAAAGCGGGAGGGAAACACCTTTTATCTTAAAACCCAGAGCTCGCTCGAGCTGGGTTTTCTGCTCAACCGCTTTGACAACCTCATCCGCAACGCCATAAAAGAGATCGATCCGAGCATCGAAGAAGTCAACTACCAAACCGAAGACGGACAACTCTCAAAGAAAATCGACGAAAAAGAAGAGACGGTCGTCAACGAAGAAAATACGATGAACCCGAAGTACACCTTCGACCGTTTCGTCATCGGCGAAAACAACCGTTTTGCCCGGGCCGCCTGCATTGCCGTGGCCGAATCCCCGTCCAACAAGTACAATCCCCTCTTTATTTATGGGGGCGTCGGACTCGGTAAGACCCATCTGATGCAGGCTATCGGAAATCACGTGATCGAAGAAGGTTTTAACCGTAAAGTCGTCTACGTTTCGTGCGAAGCTTTCACGAACGAATTCATTTACGCGATCCAAAACAACAAAAGCAACGAATTTCGCAACAAATACCGCTCGACCGACCTTCTCCTAATCGACGATATCCAGTTCTTGGCGGGCAAGATGGAAACCCAGGAAGCTTTTTTCCATACCTTTAATACGCTTTACGAATCCAACAAACAGATCGTCATCACCTCCGACCGTCCGCCCAAGGAGATCCCCAAACTCGAAGAACGCCTGCGTTCACGCTTCGAGATGGGCCTGATGGCCGACGTATCGGCGCCGAGTTTTGAGACGCGGGTGGCGATCCTTTTAAAAAAGGCCGAAAATTACGACCTGACGTTTCCGGATGAAGTCTTAAAGTACATCGCCGAAAACATCCGCTCGAACATCCGTGAACTCGAAGGCGCGCTCACGACGGTCGTGGCTTACTGCAACCTCAGAAACACCCAACCGAACCTCGACACGGCGCAGCTGGCGCTAAAAGACAAATTCGTAAACGAAAAACAGAAGGTCGACGTTCCCTTCATCAAAAAAATCGTCGCCCAGTACTTTGACATCAACGTCGAAGACATCGACGGCAAAACGCGTATGAAAAAGGTCGCCCTGCCGCGGCAAGTGGCGATGTATTTGACGAGGGAGCTGACGAAGATCTCGTTTCCGAAGATCGGCGAAGCCTTTGGCGGGAGAGACCACTCGACGGTCGTGCACGCCTGCCAAAAAATCGACAGCCTACTGGCCGAAGAGACCGAATTTTCCAACCTCGTCGAAGCGGTCAGAGAAGAGATCCAAAATCAGACACAGTAAACGCACAGTTTATCAACAGCTTTATCCCAGACAAAAAACCGGTAATTCCCCCTTGATTTAAGCGGGAATTTCAAGTTATCCCCAGTATAAACAGCCCTTATTACTATTATTAATTTAAATATAAATATATTAAACAGGTAGCCCTCATGAAATTTAGTTGTACAAAAGAAGAACTCTCAAACGCGCTGCAAACCGCTAAACACGCCGTATCGACCCGTTCGACCCGAAAAGCTTTGGAAGGCATCCTTTTTGACATAAGAGGCGACGATTTGGTTTTAAACGCGACCGACATGAACGTCGGGATCAAGACCCAGGTCAAAGTCAATCCCCAGGAAAAAGGGGCCGTCATCATCGACAGCAACCTGATCTCAAACATCGTCTCAAGGCTTGAGGGCGATACGATCCAGTTCGGTACGGACGAACGAAACAAAGTCCACATCGAAAGCGGCGCTTCAACCTTTAACCTAAACGGCCTCGATGCCGTGGAGTTTCCGGATTTTCCCGACGACAACAAAAAGAAGACGTATACGATCGAAGCAAGGGAGTTAAAACGCATGATCGACGCCACGCGTTTTGCCGTGGCCAATAACGACTCCATTCCGGTCATCACCGGCATCAAACTTGAAAACTCCGCCGACGGGTTTAGGCTCGTGGCCTGTGACGGTTTTCGCCTGGCTATCCGAAGCAAGGAAAACGACAGCGAGGTAGACGAGCTCTCGGTCGTCCTTCCGGGAAGCGCGGCGAGCGAACTCAGCTCGATCCTGACCGGTCTAAACGGGGAGGTGACGATCACCCTTTCGGATTCCCAGATCTTCTTCAACTTCGGTCCCACGACCTTTACCGCGCGCCTGATCGACGGCAGTTACATCGATTATAACGGGATCTTTCCGGACGAGTACCTGACGGAGTTTCGCGTCGACCGCAACGAACTCCTAAAAGCCTGCGAACAGGTCGCCGTTATCGCAAACAAAGGCAATAACAACCTAATTAAGATGGACATCGACGAAGGCGCCCTCAAGATCTCGTCAAACAGTACCGACGCCGACGGGCTCGTCAAAGTCGACATCGAAAAGACGGGCGACGACATCACGATCGCCTTTAATTCCAAATACTTTATCGACGCTCTAAAAGCCATTGGTGAAGACACCATCGACTTAAAATTTTCCACGCCGGTCGGCCCGGTCGAAATCACGCCGCTTGACGGCAACCACTTCTCCTACCTGATTCTTCCGGTCCGTCTGGCCCGTAGCTAAACCGGGAGTCCTCTCCCGGTTTTTTCGTATCCCTCCACGGGTGAAATCCTAAAACGACCGTATTTTCCAAATTCAAACGTTTACATCCGAAAAGCGTCCCCAAATCTATTAAATCTTCCTCCCAAGTATGATATAATGTGAACATAGAAATAGCTTTAATTCGAGCAAATCAGGCCTTAGAGCGGGGTTTTTAGCCCAGCTCTATTATTTTTGGCTAATTTTAGGTAAACGTAGGAAAAAATGCAAAAAATCGGTATAAAAACGGACGTCATCAAATTGAACAGTTTCTTAAAACTCGCCGATTTGACCGACAGTGGCGGGCAAGCCAAGGCCCTCATAAAGGACGGAGAGGTCCAGGTCAACGGTGAGGTCTGTACGGTGGTCCGTAAACAACTGCACAAAGGCGATATCGTTCGCGTAGGCGCGAGCGAAGTCGAGATCGTCTGATCGATGCAGATAAACAAGATGCGGTTGATCAATTACCGCAATTACAAAGACGTCGCCCCGGTCTTTTCTCCGGGGATCAACATCCTTTACGGCGACAACGGCCAGGGAAAGACGAACCTCCTAGAGAGCATCTACTTAAGCTGCAGAGGGTATTCCCACCGCACCGGCAGCACGCGGGATCTGATCCGCTTTGATTCCCAGACCATGTTCATGGCCAGCGAGTTTTTAAGCGAAAACGCCAGACACAAGGTGTCGCTAAAAGCCGTGGGTGGCAAAAAAGGTTGGAACTTTGACGGCAAGAGCGAGCGCTCGTTCGCGAAGATCCAGCCCTTTACGGGAAGCATCGTCTTCGAGCCGGAGGATCTGGGACTGGTCAAGGGTTCGCCGGAGATCAGGCGCCGTTTTATGAACTGGGAGATCGCGAGCCTCTTTCCGGCCTACAAAAAGATCTACCGGGAATACGAACGGGTCCGGCTCCAACGAAACGCGCTGCTTCGCCAGTTCAAGGCCTCTAATCCGGCCTTAAACGAGATAAAGAGCGTTTTAGAGCCCTGGGACAGAATGCTCGTCGAACAGGCCTCCCAGGTCTTTTTACAGCGTTCCCGGTACATAAGAGATCTCGAAGAAGCGGCCAGGCAGTTTCACCACCGCCTGTCAGGGAGCGACGAGCGGCTCGATCTGAGTTATCTGAGCAACTCCTTTGATGTTCTTCCCGACGATCTCGAAGAAATACAAGCCCTTTACCGGGATAAATTAAGCCAAAACCTCACTTACGATTTGGAAAAAGGCTACACGCGGCTCGGCCCGCACGCGGACGATCTTCTCGTCAACGTAAATTCGCATCCGGCCCGTCTCTACGCCTCTCAGGGGCAGCAGCGTACGGCCGCGATCAGTTTAAAACTTTCTCACATCGGTCTTTACCGGGAAAAACTCGGTATCGAACCGGTCGTCCTGCTCGACGACGTCTTGTCCGAGCTCGACGACAAAAGACAAAAAAACATTCTTTCGGTCCTTGAGGGGGCCCAAACTTTTATCACTTGCACCAATCCTTCCTTTTCATCCGGACTTTCGTCCGACCTGCAAATGATTCATATAAATGACGGAAATTTAAGTTAGGGGAGTATCAGAAATTTAAGCTAGAGGAGTATCAATTGAACACGATAGAAGAAAAACAAGCCTATAAAGCCGATGAGATTCAGGTCTTAGAAGGCGTCGAACACGTGCGCCTAAGACCCGGGATGTACATCGGTAACGACGGGGAACAAGGGCTTCACCACTTGGTCTATGAAGTCGTCGATAACTCCATCGATGAAGCCCTTGCCGGTTATTGTAAAAATATATCCGTTACGATCGAAAAAGACAATAGCATCCGCGTAGAGGACGACGGAAGGGGGATCCCGACCGACACCAACCACCAGACGGGACTGACCGGGGTGGAACTGGCCCTGACCACGTTAAACGCGGGAGGAAAATTTGACAACAAAAACTACCAGGTCTCGGGTGGCCTTCACGGCGTCGGGGTATCGGTCGTCAACTTTCTCTCCGACCACCTTTGGGTCGAAGTCAAACAAAACGGTAAAAAATACCGACAGGAATTCGAAAAGGGCGTAAAGACCACCGAACTCGAGGAGATCGGAGACGCAAGCGGAACCGGGACGACCGTCTGGTTCCACCCGGACCCGTCGATTTTTTCGGTCGAAGAATTCGACTACGATACGCTGGCCCACCGCCTGCGGGAACTCGCCTTTTTAAACAAGGGCATCCGCATCACCTTAAACGACGAGCGCTACGATACCCAGCCCGCCGTTTTCCAGAGCGAAGAAGGGATCCTGTCGTACGTCGAGTTTTTAAACAAGAGCAAAAACATCGTAAACGATTCGATCATCTATTACGACAAGCAGATCGACGACGTGAGTCTCGAATTTGCCATGCAGTATACGAACGCTTACACCGAAACGATCTATTCGTACGCCAACAACATCAACACCATCGAAGGTGGCTCGCACCTCGGCGGGTTTAAGTCCGCCCTTACCCGTACCCTCAACAACTACGCGCGAAAAAACAATCTGTTAAAAGCCAACGACAAAAACTTTACCGGTGAAGACGTAAGAGAGGGACTGACCGCCATTTTATCGATCAAGCTCCCAAACCCGCAGTTTGAAGGTCAGACCAAGACCAAGCTCGGAAATCCCGACATCCGCGGGCTCGTCGAAACGACGGTCTCCGAGCAGCTCGGAAACTTTTTAGAAGAAAATCCCGGGGCCGCCAAGGCGATCATCGAACGTACGATGGCGGCCAACAAGGCGAGACTGGCGGCAAAAAAGGCCCGTGAGACTTCAAGACGTAAGACGGCCTTGGACGCGACATCCCTCCCGGGAAAACTCGCGGACTGCCGTGAAAAGGACCCGGCGCTTTCCGAGATCTTTATCGTCGAAGGGGACTCCGCCGGCGGCAGTGCCAAAAGCGGACGCGACTCAAAGATCCAGGCGATCCTCCCCCTGCGCGGAAAGATCTTAAACGTGGAAAAATCCCGGCTCGACCGAATCCTTGAATCCGATACGATCAAATCGATGGTCCAGGCCTTCGGTACGGGGATCGATCAAGAGTTTGACATCTTAAAGGCGCGTTACCATAAGATCATTATTATGACGGACGCCGACGTCGACGGGGCCCACATCAGAACCCTG
>CANRHG010000001.1 GCA_947630385.1 uncultured Eubacteriaceae bacterium | reverse complement strand
ACTTAAGCCCGTTATCGAAAAAACGGGTTACGAATGCGTCGACGTGACTTTTGAAAAAGTGGGCCCGGACTGGATCCTGACCGCTTACATCGACAAGCCGGGAGGAATTACGATCCAGGACTGTGAAATCATCAATAACGTCTTGTCCCCGTATTTGGATGAGACCGACCCGATCGAACAATCCTATATATTGGAAGTTTCTTCACCTGGAATTGACCGGCCCTTTAAAAGTCTGGACGACTACAAAAAGAACATCGACAGTAAAATAGAAGTCAATTTATTTAAGAAATTCAACAAAGACAAACATTTTGAAGGCATATTAAAAAAAGTCGACGACGACGGAATTGTCCTCCAAACCGATAAAGGAGAGATTGCCTTTGAATTCGATGAGATCGCAAAGGCCAGTCCATACATTGAGATATGAACGAAGATTTTATAAACGCTTTAAACAACCTACAGGAAGAAAAAAATATCGATAAAGAAGAGCTGCTCAAGGCCATTGAGACCTCGATCAAAAGTGCCTACCAGAGAAATTACCGTGATTCGACGCGGGTAGACGTGACCCTGGACCGGGATACCGGAGAGATCACGGTTTATGAAAAGAGAAACATCGTCGAAAACGTCGTGGATCCAAAAAACGAGATCTCAATTGAAGAGGTCAAAAAGCTCGATCCGACGCTACAGGTCGGGGACGTTTACATGAACGTGATCACGCCCAAAGACTTCGGTCGGATCGCCGCGCAAAACGCGAAACAGTTGATCATTCAAAAGATCAAAGATGCCGAACGCGCCATGGTCTACGACCAATACATCGACCGTGAAGAAGAGATGATCAACGGTACGATCACCCGCTTCGACAAAAACAACGCGCTCATCAACATCGGAACGGCCGAAGGGATCCTGCCCGTGAGCGAGCAGATAAAAGACGAATCCTATACCAGGGGACAGCGCATCAAGACCTATATCGTCAGCGTAAAGAAGTCCTCCAAGGGCTCGCAGATTCGTCTGTCCCGAACCCATCCGGGGCTTGTGACGCGCCTATTTGAAGAAGAGGTCCCCGAAATCTACAACGGGCAGGTTCAGATCATCGGGGTCTCCCGCGAAGCCGGATCGAGGACCAAAATTGCCGTCACTTCGGCCAAAGAAGGGCTCGACGCGGTCGGGGCTTGTGTCGGTCCGAAAGGGACCAGGGTGCAAAGTATCTCGGACGAATTAAACGGCGAAAAAATTGACATCGTACGCTTTTCAAAAGACAACGAAGAATTTATTGCGAACGCGTTAAGCCCGGCCCAAATCGAAAAAATCCTGATCAACCCGCAAAAGAAGAGAGCCCTGGTCGTCGTCGACGATTTCCAGCTTTCCTTGGCGATCGGCAAAGACGGGCTAAACGTCAAACTGGCCGCAAAACTGACGGGTTGGAAGATTGATATAAAAAGCACGAAAGAATTCCAGGAACTTTTGGAAGAAAATCCGAATTTCGAAGAAGAATTCACGGAAGCCGAAGCGCCAGATCTGAGCGATTTCGATGAAGACGATCTGTTCATCGACGAAGACACGGAAGTTTTCGACGCCGAAAATCTTCTTAATTTTATGGAATTTGATGAATGATCCATTGTGATCCGTTCGGATAAGAAACACATGAAACAAAAGAAAAAGCCCGAACGTACCTGTATCGTTTGTAGGAAAAAATTTGAAAAAAGGGATTTGCTTCGCATCGTCAAAGATAAAGAAGGAAACCTCCACTACGACCCTACGGGGAAAATGAACGGAAGAGGGGCCTACATTTGTAGCGATCCTCACTGTATCGATAAGTTTATGGAAAAGAATTTATTAAACAGAACTTTTAAGACCAACTTTGACAACGAGCAGATTAAAAACGTCAAAGATGAGATCTTAGAAAATTTTAAAGCTGTAAGCGAGGAAGACATGAAATAATTGCACAGCTAGAAGGGGAGTGGAAATGTCGAAGGAAAGAGTTTATCAGTTAGCTAAGGAGTTCGGGGTTTCGAGCAAAGATTTTGTAAACTTTCTACAAAAGCACGGCTATGAAATAAAAAATCATATGAGCGTTTTGTCCGAAGAACAAGTCGAAAACATCAAAAAAACGTTCAAGAAGAAACCCAAAGATCCGTCTACGGGCAAAGAAAAGTCCAACAAGGATGAATCAAAACCGAAGCAAGCCAAACCTCAAAAAGATAAACCCAGTCAAACTGTTTCTAAAAAGCAAAACCAGTCGAGACGCAGAAGACCGAAGAAAGGATCAAACGACAACCGCGAAGTTTCTCAGATGAAGACGCAACCAAAAGAGGGGAAACAAGCGAAGGAACAGACTGGTAAACCACAAGAAAAAAAAGCACAGGAAAATCCTGAAAGACGGAGTCGTAGAAGACGCAACCGCAACAGAAACCGTTCAAAAAATCAGAGTCAGGCAAATAAGCCTAAGCAAGAACAACAGCAGCAGGCGAAAAAGCCTCAGGAAAAGCCAAAACGGAGTCGGCCGCAACAAAAGAAAAACGCACCACAGGCCAAACCAAACGCTCAACCAAATTCTCCCTCTAACCAAAAGCAGGGAAGAAAACAGAAAAAGACCTATCACGAAAAGAAACAAGAACGGCCGATCAAGCTACGGGATAACAGTAAAAAGACAAAGAGTAAACGGGTAGATTATAAAAAACAGCGTGAAGAAAAGAAATTAGACCAAAAGAAGAACCGCGTTTATGAAATCCCTGAAATTTTGACGGTTGGCGACTTAGCGGACACTTTAGATATTTCTGCTACGGAAATCATAAAAGTCTTGATGCAAAACGGGACCATGGCTACGATCAACCAAAAGATCGACGCGGAAACGGCGCAAATCGTCTGTTCGGATCTCGGCTACGAGGTAAGACCCATTACGACCGAAGACGTGATGGAAAAGATCTACAGCGATTACGATTCGGTCGTGACCGGAAAGGAAGTCAAAAGGCCACCGGTCGTTACCGTCATGGGTCACGTCGACCACGGTAAGACTTCCCTGCTAGACAAGATCCGTAAGACCAACGTAACGGCCGGAGAGGCAGGCGGGATCACCCAACACATCGGCGCTTATACCGTCGTGGTCAATAACGAAAAAATCACGTTTATTGACACGCCGGGGCACGCGGCTTTTACCGCGATGCGCTCAAGAGGGGCCCAAATGACCGATATTGCCGTTTTGGTAGTAGCGGCCGACGACGGGGTCATGCCACAGACGATTGAAGCCATCAACCACGCGAAAGTAGCGGGCGTCCCGATTATTGTTGCCATCAATAAAATAGATAAAGAAGGCGCGAACCCTGAACGCGTCAAACAGGAACTGACCGAACAAGGCATTTTAGTCGAAGAATGGGGCGGGGATACGATCGCCGTACCGATTTCAGCCAAAAAAGGCACCAACATCGACGAGCTACTCGAAAACATCCTACTAGTGGCTGAAATGGAAGAACTGCAGGCCGATCCCAACCGTCTGGCCCGGGGCTCGGTCATTGAAGCCGAAGTCAAAAAAGGAAAAGGCGCAACCGCTTCCCTACTTATAAAGCACGGTACCTTAAAAACGGGCGATACCGTCTTATCCGGGACCACGTACGGTAAAGTCCGGACCATGATCGACGACAAAGGCCGAAGAATCCGTAAAGCCGGCCCCTCGATGCCGGTAGAAATTTCGGGACTTTCTGACATTCCGGAAGCGGGTTCCGATTTTATCGTCCTGGAAGACGAAAAGCAGGCGCGCCAGATCGCCGAACAACAAAAGGAAATCGAAAAACTCGAAAAACAGAAGACGAGCACGGTCCGTCTCGACGATCTCTTTAGCCGCATCAGCGAAGGCCAGATGACGGACGTCAACATCATCGTAAAAGCGGACGTTCAGGGTTCGGTCGAAGCGATAAGGCAGTCGCTCGAACAGTTAAACAACGACGAGATCCGCGTCAATGTGATCCACGGTGGGGTAGGCGCCGTAAACGAAACCGACGTTATGTTGGCTTCTACGGCAGAGGCCTTTATTTTGGCCTTTAACGTGCGTTCCGACCGCATCGCTAAGACCACCGCCGAAAAAGAAGACATCGACATCCGTTATTATACGGTCATTTACGACATGATCGAAGACGTCAAAAAGGCCATGGAAGGTCTTCTTGAGCCCGAATTCGTCGAAAAAGATCTGGGTGAAGTGGAAGTGCGCGAAGTCTTCAGAATTCCGGGCGGTACGATGGTCGCCGGGTCCTACGTTGTGAGTGGGAAAGTAGCCCGTGGTGAAAAAGCCAGGGTGATCAGAGACGGCGTAATCATCTATCAGGGTAGCATCAGTTCCCTGCGCCGCTTTAAAGACGACGTCAGAGAGGTCGCCCAAGGCTTTGAGTGCGGTATCGGAATAGAAAACATGAACGACATCAAAGTCGGGGACATCATTGAAACTTACGAAATGCAAGCGGTACAAAGGGAGTTGTAAAAAATGGCAAGCTACAGACTAAAACGAATAGACGGGGACTTACAAAGGGACCTAAGTATTATTATCAGCGACAAGATTAAAGACAAACGGCTCATCGACGTACCGGTCTCCGTAACGCGGGTCAAAGCGACTCCGGATTTAAAGGAAGCCAAGGTTTACGTAAGTATCCCCGGCGACGAGGCTACGAAAAAGGAAGCGATGGAAGCGTTAAAACACGCTTCCGGTTTTCTAAGGACGGAACTGAGTCAGTTGATGTCGACTTACAATACGCCCGCTTTGAGATTTATATTAGATAACTCCGTCGAATACGGAAACAAAATCGATAAGATCTTGGAAGAACTCAGAGAATCCGGCCAAATCAGCGATTTAACGGAAGAAGGTAGTCTTGATACCGAATAAGGTCTTAGAGAAGATCGATAAAGCCAAAAATATCCTGATCATCACCCATCAAAAACCGGACGGGGACGCTATTGGTTCGACCGTTGCTCTTGGAAAAGGTCTTAAGAAACTGGGAAAAGAAGTCGATTATTACGTTGATCAAAATTTCGAGGATAAGCTTCGTTTCTTTAATGAAATCGAGGAATTTAATAAAGACTTAAAAGACCACTATGACCTGGTCCTGCAACTCGACTGTTCGACCTACGATTTTACCCACCATCCGGAAAGCTTGGAATACGACGATCTCGTCGTGATCGATCATCATAAAAGCAACGCCTACGATAAAGAGAGCAATTACGTAAAAGTAACGGCAGCTACGGGCGAGCTGATCTACGAGCTGTTAGAGACCCTAGGGATCGAGCTCGACGACGAGATGAAAGAAGCGATTTTTACCGCCATAAGTACCGATACGGGTTCATTTCAGTTTTCAAACACACAAGCTTCGACCTTTCACGTGGCTGAAGAATTATTCAAAGACGGCCACGTCTTTGCTCCGGTCTCAAAGAGGCTACACAAGCAAAAATCGAAGCAACAACTGGACATGTACGCCGATGCCATCAAAGCGATCGAGACTTTAAAAGACGGTAAGATTTGTGTCATCACCCTTCCGTACGAGACCATCGAAAAAAACGGGGGCGATTTACAAATCACCGATGATATCGCAAACATCGGGATGGACCTCGATACGGCGATACTTTCGGTACTGATCAAAGAAACCGAGCCGGAAAACGTTCGGGTTTCCGTTAGATCGAAGTCGCCATACGATCTTGACGTCTCCAAACTGGCTCTCGAATACGGTGGCGGTGGACACTTACGGGCAGCCGGATTTAATGTCAAGGGAAATCCGGAAGAGATAAAAAAAGAAATTTTAGGAAAAATAGAAGAGATCTTTGAAATCTGACAACCTAAGCGGCTTTCTCGTTATTAATAAAGATAAAGGAATGACTTCCCACGACGTCATTTATCGGGTTCGAAAAAAATTGGGCCAAAAAAAAGTCGGTCATTCCGGAACGCTCGATCCTAACGCGACGGGGGTATTGGTCTTAGCCTTGGGTGAGGCTACGAAATACTTACAATATATAAAAGACAACGAGAAAGCCTACGAAGCAGAAATCATATTTGGTTTAAAAACGGATACAGACGACATCACGGGGACAATTATCGAAGAAAAAGAGGTGGAATCTTTATCACGCGAAGACCTAGAAAAAATAATTCCAACATTTTTAGGGGAGCAAGATCAGATTCCACCGATTTATTCGGCAAAAAAAGTCAATGGGAAAAAGCTTTACGAATACGCCCGTAAAAACGAAAGCGTAGAAATAAAGCCTAACCGAATCTTTATCAAAGATTTAGAACTTTTGGATTGCGATGGAAAAAGGGCCCGTCTTAAAGTAGACTGTAGCCGGGGAACGTACGTCCGTTCAATTGCCCGAGATCTTGGTGAGAAATTAGATATTCCGTCGACCATGGGAGATTTAAGAAGAACGCGCTCTGGCCCCTTTTATCTTAAGGATGCGGTTTCTCTAGAAGACTTAGACAAAGCGGAAATAGAGTCGCATCTTATTTCGATCAAAGACGTTCTCGACTATCCAGTAGCTGAAGTCGTAGAGGATTCTTTAAAAAAGATCCACTGTGGACAGGAATTAAAGCCGGAAGACTTGATTCTAGAGCCCCATGAGTACGTTGACGGAGAGATCGTAAAGATAATTTGTGGTGATAAATTTTACGGGATCGGTATAGTTTCAAGGAGAGACGATTCGGTTTTTGTTAAACCAAGGAAAATGTTAAGAAATGAAGAATAACGACCCGATAGTGTTGGTTTTAGGCTTTTTTGACGGGGTTCACCTGGGCCACCAGGAACTTCTTAAAGAGGCCTTAAAAATCGCTAAACTTAAAAATCTAAAGACGGGCGTTTTTAGCTTTAAAAATCATCCACTTACGGAAATTTTTCCCAGATATGCGCCTAAACTGATCATGAGCAACGAGGATAAAGTCCGTAAAATCAAATCCTTGGGGATTGATGAGGTTTATCTCGTTGCGTTTACGGAAGACATGCGTAAAATGGAGCCGAAAGCTTTTTTTGAGGAGGTTTTACTAAAGAACTTTAACCTTAAAGACGTCGTCGTCGGCTATAATTATAGTTTTGGCTATAAGGGTAAGGGAAAAGCCGACGACCTAAAAAAGCTGGCTAAAGAATACGGCGTCGACGTTCATATCGTTTCGCCGATCATGACGGACGACCAAAAAATAAGCAGTACGTATATTCGAGAGCTTCTCAGTTTGGGCAAAGTGGAAGAAGCCAGCCGGTTATTGGGACACCCGTATAAAATTTCCGGGACCATCAAAGAAGGCAAGAAACTCGGCCGGAAATTTAACATTCCGACGGCAAATCTTCATACCGACTCAAAATATCTCATGCCTAAAAGTGGGGTTTACTTTACCCGTATCACCATAGATGGTAAGACCTACGACGGTCTGACCAATCTTGGAAAAAATCCTACCTTTGAAGATCATCCGTACGCGATTGAAACCTATATTTATGACTTTGACGAAGACATTTATAACAAGGAAGTAGACCTCGAATTCTTAAAATTCATAAGGGGAGAGGTCAAGTTCAATGGTTTGGAAGAGTTGTTTGGTCAGGTTCAGTCGGATATCAACAAAGTAAATCTCTTATACCGGAAAAACAAAAATGCAAGCAGTAGTTGAATTCAGTTTGATTACTGCTTTTATTTTTTGAAAAAGTGTTGCAAATTTCTTGCGATTTACAGGCGAAGATCACTCTTTTACGAAACCTCAATTTCTGCGAAAAATTCAAGATCTGAACTTTCATTAGTAAATTTAATAGAATGTCTAAATTTCAAAAGCTAATTGAACGTATATATAATTTATCAAATAATTTACGTTTTGAAGAACTAAGTAAAGTTCTTGAATCGTTTGGATATGAAAAAAAAAGTTCTGGAAGTCACTATACCTTTAGAAAAGAGGGAGAGCCTTCAATTACTATTCCAAAAAGTAAAAGAATTAAACGTGTTTATGTAGAAAAAGTTAAAAAAATAGTAGAAGGAGAATTAAATAATGACAATCGATGACTATATGAAATTATCCTATCCAATGGAGATTTATGAAGACACAATAGAAGGAGGTTACACTGTTTCTTTTCCAGATTTGCCTGGATGTTTAACTTGTGGAGAAACCATCCAAGAAGCTATAGAAATGGCTAAAGACGCTAAAAGAGCTTGGTTAGAAGCAGCTATAGAAGATGGATATAACATAAAATTACCAGATTCTGAAGAAAATTATTCAGGGGAATTCCTACTTAAACTTCCAAAAAGCCTTCATCGTATACTAGCTCAAAATGCTAAAAAAGAAGGTATTGATATTAATCAGTATTGTATTTATATATTATCTCGTAATAATGCGCTTTTTTCCTAAACTAAAAAGTTTAATTCCCAAATTTTATGCGAAAATAGAGGTTTTATAAAAGGGAGTATCTCACTTCTAAATTTGTAAGAAATTTACAAGTACAGATTAAATAGCTTTTTTACGCTTTTTTAGTTAGCCTAAACTTCAGTTTTTCAGATTTAAAAATCCTAGAAAAATTTAAATGCTGAAATTAGAAAATATAATAAAAGAGTATAAGACCGGAGATTTTATTCAAAAAGCCCTAAACGGAATCAATTTAAATCTCAGAGATAACGAATTTGTCGCCGTTTTAGGCCCTAGTGGGTCCGGTAAAACGACGCTTCTTAATATCATCGGCGGCTTAGACCAGTACGACGAAGGCGATCTGGTCATCAACGACATTTCCACCAAAAAATATAAAGACAAAAACTGGGACGCTTACCGCAACCATTCCGTTGGCTTTGTTTTTCAAAATTACAACTTAATTCCCCATCAAAACATTCTATCTAACGTCGAATTAGCTCTTACCATCTCCGGAATTTCCAAACAAGAACGAAAAGAACGCGCGAAAAAAGCCCTGGAACAAGTCGGGCTAAAAGAACACATGTACAAGCTGCCGAGCCAGCTTTCGGGTGGGCAAATGCAGCGTGTGGCTATTGCCAGAGCTCTAGTCAACGACCCGGAAATACTACTGGCCGACGAACCTACGGGAGCGCTGGACTCTGAAACTTCGGTTCAAATCATGGATCTGTTAAAAGACGTGGCCAAGGACCGTCTGGTCGTGATGGTCACCCACAACCCGGAACTTGCGCAAAACTACGCTACGAGAATTGTCACCTTAAAAGATGGCCAAATCACGGGTGATACGAATCCCTTACGTCCGGAAGAATTTGTCCCGATCAAAGAGTCTACCGATCACGGTAAGACAAAAATGTCGTTTTGGACCGCTCTAAGCCTGAGCTTTAGTAATTTACTGACAAAAAAAACAAGGACCATTCTGACCGCTTTTGCCGGATCGATCGGTATTATCGGGATCGCGATGATTCTATCGATCTCAAACGGTGTAGATAAATACATCACCGATATTCAAAAAGAGACGATGACGTCTTATCCGGTGACCATCCAGTCTCAGTCCATCGACTTGTCCAGCATTCTCGACAACGAAAACGGAACGGCCGGGAGGGTAGACGAAGAGATCGACCACGACCGGGAAAAGATCTATTCCAATCCCCGAAGACTGGAGCAGGCTTCTACGATAACCAACAGCATTTCAGAAAACAATCTGACGGATTTTAAGAAGTATCTGGACGATCCGGACAGCGAGATCCATCAGTACATCGGAGAGAATGGGATCGTTTACAGCTACGACACGAAGTTCGATTTATACGGCCGTGACCCAAACGACGTTTTGATCAACACCAAGGGAACGGAGTTTGGTGAGCAGGACCGGACGATCATGCAACAAGGCGTCAACAACTTTTTGACCGTAAGCAGCAGTAACGGCCCGGTCAATCCTTCACAGATGCAGGGCGAGGAAGAAGACAACAACGCCGAAGAACTTATCCCAGGACAGGATGGGGCCCTTATCAGTACAGCCATCACGGACCAGTTTGAACTTTTGTCCGGACAGTGGCCGGCCGGTGGGGACGAGGTCGTTTTGGTCTTAGATCACAATAACGAGATCCCCGCGCAGATCGTGTACGAACTGGGACTGTTACCAAACGAAGAGTACCGGTCGGTCATGGATAAAATCGACAACGGCGAAGAAGTCGTACTGGACTCGCAGAGTTGGTACTATGAGGACGTCGTGGGAAAAACCTATGGGCTACTTACAAATTCGGATTATTATGTAGAAAACGATTCCGGAACCTTTGATTACGTCGGAGACAACGAAGAACGGGTGACGGAACTTTTAAATAACGCCCTTCCGGTTAGAATTTCCGGGGTCGTCCGGGCCAGCGACGAAGACGCCGAGGTTTTAATTAACTCTCCGATCGGCTACACGCAGGAGCTTACCAACTACATCATCGACAAAACCAACAACAGCGCGGTCGTCCAGGCTCAAGAAGCAGATCCCGAGGTCAACGTTTTAAACGGCTTTACCTTTTCACCTGCCGACGACCAGACCAAGATCGACGACGCGATCAGTTATTTAAACGGACTAAACGTCAGTGAACGCGCGAGTATGATGTTAAATATTCTCGATTCTATGGGACAGGGTGAGGCCGCCCAGGCGATGAGTGAAGAGCAATTGTCGGCTTATCTGGATAATTTTCTGGCCGATCCGGACGATGCCGTTTTGTTGGATATTTACAACAACTATATTTCTACGGGGACCTACGACGATAATCTTGCCGACTTTGGAAAAGTTAGCCTGGACGCGCCTTCACAGATCAGTATTTACGCGGACTCCTTTGAAGATAAGGACGGTATCGCGACCTCAATAGAAAACTACAACAAGGGAAAACCGGAAGAAGACCAGATTCATTATACGGATTTGGTCAGACTCCTGATGTCGTCGGTCACCACGATCCTTAACGTCATCACTTGGGTTTTGGTCGCTTTTGTCAGCGTATCCTTGGTCGTTTCTTCGATCATGATCGGAATTATCACATACATTTCGGTTCTCGAACGGACCAAAGAAATTGGGATTTTACGCTCTATCGGCGCCTCTAAAGGCAATATTACGGAAGTTTTCACGGCCGAGACCTTTATTATAGGTCTACTTTCCGGGATCATTGGAATTGGGGTTACGCTTTTACTGCTCATTCCGGCCAACGCGATCATCCATTCTTTAGCCGGGACGACCGACGTAAACGCCTACTTGCCGTTTTGGGCGGCGATCGTTCTCATTGTTTTGAGCGTGATTTTAACTTTGATCGGAGGTTTTATCCCGTCACGGGGAGCAGCCAAAAAGAATCCCGTCACGGCGCTTCGAACCGAGTAAAAAAGCGGCCCGTCAGGACCGCTTTTTTAAACTTTCGATTTCACTTTGATAGGGCGTAACGTACATGGTATTTTGGTTTGTATAGGTCACAAAACCGGGCCTACTGTTCTTGGGCTTTTTTAAGTCCTTAAATTCCAAATAATCGACGGCGACATTTGACGAATTTTTCATTTTGCTATAATAGGCCGCCAGTTTTCCGGCTTCTAAGACCGTCGTCTCCGGAATAAACTTTCCTTCGGAAACAATCAGGACGTGGGAGCCGGGCGCGTCTTTAACGTGAAGCCAACAGTCATCGTCTTTACCGAGACGGGTGGCGATGTACTCGTTTTGAAGGTTGTTCTTGCCGACGATGATTTTAAATCCTTCGGAGGACTCGTATTCGTACGGTTTTGATTTTTCCGGTTTTTTAAGTTTGGTCTTTCTTTTTTTGCTCAGATCGGACGTTTTGTATTCGTAAATGATTTCATTTAATTCGGAAACTTCCGTAGAAGTCTCAAGTGAATTTAACAAAGCCTCGCAGTGCTCGATCTGTTTTTTCGTTTTTTCGATTTGTTCGTTTAGTTCTTTGACCGCCCGCTTGTTTTTTGTGTATTTTTTATAAAAGCGCTGCGCGTTTTGGGCGGGAGTCTCATTGACTTTAAGCGGGATCTTAACGTACTGGGGCTCTTCCTCGTAGAAGTTTAAGACTTCGATCTCTTTATCACCTTTTTTGATCTGATAGATGTTGGCTGTGATCAGATCGCCGTACAAGCGGTTTTTTTCGTTGTTTTCGGTCTTTTTTAGATCTTGAAAAAGGTTTTGAAGTTTTTTCGATAAGCTTTTTCTCTTTTGAGAAATATCGCTCCTCACCGAAGCGCTTTTATTTTTAAAGTGATTCTGGTTGTCACGGTCCTTGAAATAACGTTCCAAAAGCTCGCTTACGGTAGCAATCTCCTTTTTTTGAGCGTTCAGGTTGGTCAGATCGATCACCGAAAAATCCAGGTAGCGCTGTTTTGTATAAAAAAGAGCCGGAATCTTTTCGTTTGATTTTAACAGGTGATCCAGAGCATTGATTAGGCGCTGCTTTTCACCTTCGGATATTTCGTTTAGCCCCAGATCCGCGTCGACGCGGCTCCGGTAGCAGACCTCTTCTACGGTCTTTGGCGACAGACCGACAAAATAGTCCGTAAGAAACTTTACCGGTGTTTTTCTTGAAGTTTGCATGGCGGCGGCCAGTTCCGACCGCTCGTAATCAAAGAGGTTTACCCTTCCGTCAAGTGGCGGGTTTTTGTAGTCGAGGCCCGGTAAGATCTGCCGGTAGTGGCTCTTTGAAGTTCCGATACGCCTGATGGCGTCGATGATCGTCTGAGAGTCTCCTTTTTGTTCGGTTAAAATAATGTTGCTGTTTTTTCCGGTGATCTCACAGATCAAGTTTTTCTTCGAATTTACGCCGTATTCGTCGATTTTTTCGAAGGTCAGAATCAGAACCCGGTCGGAGTTTAACTGAGAGATTTCAACCAGTTTTGCGTTTAGAAGGTTTTTTCGAAGACTCATACAAAAGGTCGGGGGAGTCGACGGGTTTTCTTTTTTTGTTTCAGTCAGGTGGACTCTGGCGTTACTGGGATTTGCGCTGATCAAAAGCGTAGAATTGGAAAATACGAGCCGTATCTCGTCTTTTTCGGGTTGGTAGATTTTTTTGACGCGCTCTCCCAAAAGTTCCGCCTCGAGCTCACTCACTAATGCTTTAATAAAAATTCCATCAAAAGCCATAGATTCCTCTTTTTATTGCAATTATATTTCTATTATAATTTTTTTCGTGGATTTATTATTTGAAAAATACCAAGGATGTGGAAACGATTTTATTATAATCGACAACTTAGACCAAAAGATCGAACTCGATGAGGAGACGATCCGGTTTTTATGCGATCCCCATTTTGGGATCGGCGCGGACGGTCTTATTTTACTAGGTAAAAAGAAATTCTATCACATGAATTACTTTAATAAAGACGGTACAAGAGCGGAAATCTGCGGAAACGGACTTCGGTGTCTTTCGCGCTACCTACTGGATCACGGAATGATCGGTAAAGAAGCGAACATTTCATCTGATGCCGGGCTCACTAATGTTAAGATAAAAGGTGACCTTATTGAAGTTGAGATGCCAAAGGCTATCTTATTAGACCTGGATAGTTTTGATTTTGATGACAAAAACGTAAATTATGGCATCGTGGATATCGGAAATCCGCACTTAATTCTGCAGGGAGACCGGCTCGAGGATTTCCCGGTTGAAATTGTAGGTCCCATGCTTGAAAAAGGTTCCTATTTTAAAGACGGGATAAACGTAAATTTTGTGGAAGTTTTAGACAGAAATCACGTTCGGCTAAAGACCTGGGAAAGAGGCGACGGGCTGACCTTAGCCTGCGGTTCCGGAGCCAGCGCGACGGTTTATTACTTGAACCAGGTGGGTTTGGTCGATGATGAAGTAAGCGTGTCGGTCCCGGGTGGCGAGTTAAAAATCAAGGTGACTGAAGACGAAATCACCATGGCCGGACCGGCAAAGTACGTATTTAAAGGAGAGTTAGAAATTTGAAAAGCATGACCGGCTTTGGACGCTCCGAGTTAAAAGAAACGGACTACGATATAGAAGTCAATCTTAAAACGGTCAACAGCAAATATTTGGATATCAATCTGCGGTTGCCGCCGCCTTTAATGCGCTTTGATCTTGACTTACGAAAGCTTTTAAAAGAAAAGTTAAGCAGGGGAAAAGTCGAGGCTTTTATCAAGGTTACGGAGGTAGGGGATTCCTCTAAGAAACTTTCGCTAAACCGCGAGCTTGCCAAAGCTTATCTTGAGGCCGGAGAGCAGATAAAAGAACTGGGCGAAGGTATAACGGGCTCGGTCGATCTCACGCAACTCCTGCTTATCCCCGAGATCTTAACGGTCGAAGAAGAAATTGACGAAGAGCGCCTCTCCGGGCTCCTAGAAAAGACGTTCTCGAACGCTTTAGACCAACTGGTCGAGGAACGAAAAAAAGAAGGCAAAAACCTTAAAAAGGATATTGAGGCGCGAAGGGATACGATCGATGAGATTATAACGCAGATCGAGGAACTGGCCCCGACGGAGTTTGAAGCGTCAAAAAATAAGTTAGAAACCCGGATCAAGGAAAGCTTAAAAGAAATACCCTTTGACGAATACCGTTTTCTAAACGAAGTAGCTTATCTGAGCGACAAACGCGACATCAACGAAGAATTGACCCGTCTTAAGAGTCATATTAAACGTTTAAACCAGTTGATTGAGACGGACGAGCCGGTAGGGCGTAAATTAGACTTTTTGGCGCAGGAACTTAACCGGGAGATAAATACCATCGGTTCCAAGACCGACAGTACGAAGATTCTCAAATTGGTGGTAGACCTAAAGAGCGAACTGGAGAAGATAAGAGAGCAGGTTCAAAACATTGAATGAAAATTTTGAAAAAGAATTTGAGTTAAAATACGGGCTTTTGTTTGTCGTGTCCGGTCCCAGCGGAGCCGGAAAAAGCGCCATCTGCCGTTCGTACGTCAACCGTTTTCCCGATACGTATCTTTCGGTTTCGGAGACCACCAGGGCCCCGAGAAAAGGGGAAAAAGAAGGTCGGGAATATTTCTACATCAGCGAAGAAGAATTCGAAGAACGAAGAAATAAAGACTATTACCTGGAATGTGCCGGGGTCTATACCAAGCATTACGGGACGCCCAAAGCGCCCATCATAGAAAATCTTCAAAACGGTCACAACGTTATCTTAGAGATCGACCCCCAGGGGGCCATGCAGGTAAAACAGACTTATCCGAAAGTCGTCCTGATCTATATCCTACCGAATTCGATCAAGACGCTCGAGGATCAAATCAGAGGGCGAAAAACGGAGACGGAAGAACAGATACAACTGCGTCTGGGTAAATCTAAAGAAGAAATCAAAAACATTTCTTCTTACGATTACATCATCATCAACAAACCCGGACGGATCACCAAGTCCGTATCGCAACTGGCTTCAATTATCGGGGCCGAAGAATGTAAAGTAAAAACCATCTTGGATCAAGATAAAGGGGAGGTCATATGAGTCATAACAATTATAAAAAAGTAAACGGAATGCGTTATCCGGCGCTTAACGATTTGATCAAAAGGGCCAACAACAAATACGAACTCGTCTTGGCAACCGCCAAAAGGGCCCGTGAGATCATCGACGGAGCCAATCCCCTTATTCCGGTTCGAATCAACAATCCCATCTCGATTGCGACCGAAGAAATCGACGAGGGCCTGATCGAGCTGGTCAATCCCGCTTTTGGGGAACACCCGCATTCCGAACAAACCAAAGAGGAAGCCGCCCAAGACGAAACGTCGGAGGGCCAGGATCTAGAGACTGCTCCTTCCGAAGCGGACGTAGAAATAAAACTGTTTGACGAAGCACCAGAAGAAGAAGAAAGTCAAAAGGACGAAGCGCCCGAAACAGAGGAAAGCGAAAAAGAGGATCTTAGTGAAGATAGCTGAGGTCTACATCGATACGAACATTGGAACCGACAGAAGTTATGAGTATCTCGTACCTGAAACGGTAAAGGTAGGCGATGTCGTAGACCTTAGTTTTGGATACAGAAAATCAAAGGGGATCGTTACCCGGATCAAAGACGAAGCGGATTTTAAAGGAAAATTAAAGAAAATTACAAATATAGATAAAAAGAAAAGCCTTAATGTTGATCAGTTAAGGCTTAGTTTTTTTATAAAGGATAAATTTAAATTACCGCTTTACCGTACGACGACATTTTTTCCCGCGCCGACCGGCTCGTCGGCCGAGGAGGTCTTTTATCGTTTAAATAAAGACCAAAACTTACGGGGAAAGAACCAGGTCCTGGTCCGGGACCGGTTAAAAAAAGGCCCGGCGACGTTTGAAGACTTAAAAAAAGAAATCCCAAACTTAACGAAAAGTACTTTAAGACGGCTAAATGAACTTGAAGTGGTCGAAGAAAAAAGGGAGACGAAAAAACAAAACGTTCCGTTTTTAGACGACCTGCCGGAGATTCCAAAAAACGCGTTTATAAAAATCACCGATAAAGAAAAGCTGGCCAGGCTGGTCTTTAACGAAGCCCAAAAACTATCCGGACAGATCTTAGTTGTTTTTCCAAGCAAGTTAAAAGCAAGAGATTTTAGCGAGTATTTAAAAGACTTAGGTCTTTATCCGACGTTATATTTAAACGACCTACCAAAGAGAGAAAAAGAAGACCTGATCGATAACGTCGCTGCCGGCAACTACCGGATCGTGGTCGGGACCCACAGTTCCGCCTTTTTGCCCTTTAAGGATCTAAATGAGATCATCGTCGCTGAAACGGGGGATCTGAATTATTATTCCAATGAAGCGACCAAATACAATCTCGTGGAAGTCGTAGAAGAAATTTCTTCCCTTTGGGATAAAAAGGTCATCTACACCGATTACGTGGACTCCGTACTTTCGCTATATAAAAAAAGAAACGGTTCGTGGCAGGAACTCGACTTGTTCGGGCTGCCGAACCTTAAAGTCGAATACGTAAACAACGAGAGCGGTCTAATATCCGATAATTTTTTATCAAGAAAACTCGATACCTATCTTAAAGGCGCCACAAGCGCGGAAAAAGTCTACATCGTCTTAAACCGGATCAGTCTTAAAGACGTCCCGTACTGCAACCGGTGCGGCCGGAGCCTAAAGTGCCCGGAGTGTAACGCTTTTTTGCAGCTGGACAAAGAAGAAAACGAAGTTTTTTGTAGCCGCTGCGGCTATAAGGCAAAAAAGTTCGAGGAATGCCCGGAGTGTGGGAGCGAGCGCATCAGTTATAACGACGTTGGAAGACCGCGCTTAAAAGAGATCTTAAAAGAAAGTTTTGATCAAAAAAATATAAAAGACGCGTCGGACGAGGACGTAGCGTCGGCCGATATCATCATCGGGACCGTCAATCAGTTAAAACATCTGGGTCTAGACGATATTAAAAAGATTTTGGCGGTATCGATCGATTCTGAACTAAGCAGCCAAAACTTTTTAAACGGGGAACGGGTTTTACGCAATTATTCTCAGGTTTTAGAAACTTACCCGAACGCGGAGATGATCGTTCAGTCCAACGCCTACAACAATAGTTTTTATTCGGGCCTAGCAGAGTTTGACGATCTATTTTTGACCCAGGACCTTAAATTTAGGGAAGATTCAAATTTGCCCCCGTTTTCGGATTTGTATCTATTTACCTTTAAATCCGACAAGCCGCTACTGGCCGATAAAGATAGTATAACCCTGATTAATCGCATCAGAAACAGGTTTGATCAGGCCGATCGCTTAATAATTGAGCTCCCCTATCAGGTCAAAGACCGGGACGGAAGCATTTTGACCAAATTTACGATCAAAGACCCAAAAAGGGTCGGCTTTTCCGAATTTTTATCCCAAATGATCGACGAAGGAGAGATCAAGGCCTTAAACAGCAGCCTGCAACTTCTCGTTAACCCACCTTCGGTTTTATAAGTTTGACGGTTTCGTGATAAGATTTGTATTAGCTTATTTAGAAATTGAGGGAAATATGGCAATTAGAATGATCCGTACGGATACCGATCCTATATTAAGAAAAATCTCAAAACCGGTTCCGGTCATCAACGACCGTGTAAAGGAACTCATCGAAGATATGATCGACACGTTAAAGACCAAAGACGGTGTCGGTCTATCCGCACCACAGGTTGGAATTTTAAAACGAATCGCGATCGTCGACTTTGGAGACGAAGAAGAATACCAGGACATTTTTGGGGAAGGTCCGATCGTCGCGGTCAATCCGGAAATCATCGAAGAAGAAGGCGAAATCACACGAAGAGAGGCCTGTTTGAGTTTTCCGGAACAATTCGGTGAAGTCAGCCGACCGGAACGCGTGAAGGTAAAATATCAAAACATCGACGGCGAGGAAGTCATTGAAGAATATACCGACATGGTGGCCCGTTGTTTTTGCCACGAAATCGACCATTTAAACGGCATCGTCTTTATCGATAAAGTAATTGAAGGCACCCTTAACAAATACGACAATGACGAAAGCTAAGGTGGTCTTTCTCGGTTCGTCTGATTTTGCGGTCCCGGCTCTTGAGCGCTTAAACGAGTCCGCCGACGTAGAACTTGTCATCACCCAACCCGATAAAAAGAGTGGGCGGGGCAATAAAGTACGCTTTTTACCGGTTAAGAAAAAGGCTTTGGAGCTCGGCCTAGAGGTTTACCAGCCACAGGACGTTTCGGATAAGAAAAGTCTTGAAAAGATCAGGGACCTACAACCGGACTTTTTAATCGTCTGTTCTTACGGACAGATTTTAAGGCCGGAAGTTCTTGAAATCGCAAAAAAGGACAACTTAAATATCCACGCTTCGCTTCTGCCCGCTTATCGCGGTCCGTCGCCCATTCAAACGGCCATCTTAAACGGAGACGATAAAAGCGGCGTTACGATCATGAAAGTCGATGAAGGGATGGATACGGGAGATATTATAAGCTCTTTTATCATCCCTATAGATGAATCGACTACGGCCGAAAAACTCCACGACAGACTCGCTGTAGAAGGGGCTGATCTCCTACTTAGTGTTTTGGATAATTACGACGACGTTATTTTAAAATCCGAAAAACAAAACGACGGGGATGCTTCGTATACGGCAAAGATTCAAAAGGAAGACGCAAAGATCGACTTTAAGGCCCCATCAAAAAAGGTCGTAAGACAGATCAACGCCTTTGATTCTTTTCCGGGAGCTTACGTAAATATCGGTGGCCAAAAGGTTAAGTTTTTTAGCCCTGAGATTTATAATACGAAAGCCGGTCCGGAGCCCGGAACCGTTTTGTCCAAAGATTTAAAACAGGGACTCATCGTCGCTACGGAGGACGGGGCCGTTAAAATCAATGAAATCCAGTTTCCGGGCAAAAAAAGAATGAAAGTGGACGATTTCTTTAAAGGAAATACGCTTAACGCAACCAAATTATGAATATACGAGACCTTGCACTGAAAACGCTTGTTTACATCGACCGGGAACAAGCGTTTTCTAATTTAGAGATAAAAAGACTCTTAAACGAAGAAGTTTTAAATCAAAAGGATAAGAACCTGCTGGTCAATCTCGTTTACGGAAGCCTGCAACGAAAGATCACGATCGACTCGATTTTAAAGGCTTTTGTCAAACACGGTTATGACAAACTCGACAAACGTATCAAGTGGGCTTTGAGACTGGCCGTTTACCAGCTGTTCTTCTTAGATAAAATCCCTGAACACGCGATCGTCGATGAGGCGGTAAAGCAGGTCAAACGCGTCGACAAGAACCGGGGCGGCTTTGCCAACGGGGTCTTACGAAACATCATCCGTCACGAAAAAAAGATAAAAACGCAAATCAACGAGTCGAAGAATTTAGCGGTCCGCTATTCCATACCCAGTTGGATCGTTAAAAAGTTTAAGGAATCCTATCCGGACTCTTTCGTTAAGATCTTAAATCAAATCAATAAAGCTCCGGCGCTTACGGTGAGGGTCGCGGAGGATGACAGCGAAGCTGTATTTGAGGAACTTGAAGCTTTAAACTTAGGCCCTGAGTATTCTAAGCTTCCCGGAATTGAAAAAGAAGCCATCATACTTACTAATTCGTCAAACTTAAGAAATATCCGCGACCTAAAACTTTTTAAAGACGGAAAACTTACGGTTCAGGACCAGGGCGCTATCGAAATTTCAAAACTACTGGAACCGAAAAAAGGTGAAAAGATTTTAGATCTGTGCTCGGCTCCGGGAGGAAAGACGATCCACTTGGCGCAGCTCGCTCAGGGAGAGGCCGAGATCACCTCGAGCGATATCTCCACAAACCGGTTGGATCTCGTGCGCGGAAACGCGGGACGGCTGGGGCTTAAAAACATACGGTTTGTCCCTAAGGACGCGACGAAGTTTGAACCCAAATGGGAAGAAGCCTTTGATAAGGTCTTGGTCGACGTACCGTGTTCCGGACTGGGGGTCATTCGTAGAAGGCCTGAAATCCGCTTTGAAGACGAAGGAAGAATCGAAGTTTTGGTCCCGCTTCAAAAAAAGATCTTGGCGAACGCTTACCGCTATCTTAAGCCCGGAGGAGAGCTCGTCTACAGTACCTGTACCGTCGGAGAGGCGGAAAATGAAGACGTCGTAAATTCGCTCCTCGAAGCCGAACCGGAAGCGGAATTGATCGAAGACGACCATTCGAAGAGTATCTTTTTGGGAGGGGACAGTTTTTATCATGCCAAAATCAAAAAAAGATAATCTCTTTGGGAAGTCCCTTAAAGATTTGGAACAGATCGTGCTCTCCCTTGGCGAAAAGCCTTTTCGGGCCAAGCAGCTGTTCAACTGGCTTTACGATAACCGTATAAAAGCGGTCCGTGACGCAAAAAACTTACCGAAAGAGCTTCTTGAAAAACTGAACGAAAACTATACGATCGTCCATCCTAAAATCGTTGAGGTTTTGGAAGATGAGGAAGACGGGACCAAAAAGTATTTGCTCGAGCTCGAAGACGGAGAGCTCGTTGAATCGGTCCTTATGAAGTACGATTACGGAAACTCGGCTTGTCTTTCGACGCAGGTCGGCTGCGCCATGGGTTGTAGTTTTTGTGCTTCGGGAAAAAACGGGAAGGTCCGCGACCTGAGCAGCGAAGAAATTGCCGGACAGATCGTCGCGATGGAAAATGAGAGCGGAGAGCGAATTTCTAACATTGTTTTAATGGGGATGGGGGAACCGCTCGACAACTATGAAAACGTTTTAAATTTCATCCGCTTTACAAACGAGGTCCTGGGTATCGGGCAGCGCCACATCACCCTTTCGACGAGCGGGATCGTCCCAAAAATTTACGATCTCGCTAAGGAGGATCTACAGATCAACTTAGCCATTTCGCTCCACTCGGCTTTTCAGGATAAACGCGAAAAACTCATGAAAGTTGCAAAGACCAATCCTTTAAATGAATTGATCAAAGCCGGCGAAGATTATTTTGATCAAACGGGTCGAAGGGTGACTTACGAATACACCGTCATCGAAGGCGTCAACGATACCGAGGCGGACGTAAGTGAACTGAAAAAACTCTTTAAAGGTAAGGTCCATCACTTAAATTTGATCCCGCTCAATCCCGTATCAAATTTAAAACGTGAATCTAGTAAAAAAAATGTAAACATCTTTCAGGAACGTTTGAAAAAGGAGGGCTTAACAAGTACAATTAGAAAGAAAAACGGTGCGAACATCGAAGCTGCTTGTGGACAACTACGAAATCGAAAACTTCAATCGCCATCGACTTAGAACAAATAATTAGAAAAGATTGAAAATCCGTTACTCGATTAAAAACACTTTTAACCGGAAGAACCTGAGTTCTTACATCGAGGATCAAATAAGGATTCGAAATTGTCGCACTGTATCTAGAAATATTTAAAATGAATTGTGCTTACTCTACTAATGCGGGCGCAAAAAGAAAGATCAATCAGGATGCTCTGTTAGCCGCAACCATTAATCAAAATGGGAAACTGTATTATATCTTTGCAGCGGCCGACGGTCTTGGAGGGCATCGATCCGGAGAGGTTGCAAGCCAAGCGGCTATTGATTACATCGCAAACAATTTAAGAGACGTTGACAATTACTTCGATTTTCATGAAATGGATCGTTTCATTAATAGAGTAAATTCAGATATTATCAAAAAGAGTGTACACAATCCGAATCTTAGCGGAATGGCGACGACGCTTACACTTTGTATTTTAGATAATCAAAATCTCAGTATTTCACAAATCGGAGACAGTCGGGCCTATAGGATCAACGACGACGGAATTAAACAATTAACAAAAGATCACTCCCTGGTACAAATGTTGGTTGACGAAGGCCGCATTAGCGAGGAAGAAGCGCGGCTTCATCCTCAAAAAAATGTAATTACAAAAGCGCTTGGAACGGATTCGAAAGTAAATATAGATCTTTTCAACTACACGATCTCGGCAGACGATACTTTTTTGGTTTGTTCAGACGGACTGTATAATATGGTCAGTGAAGAAGAGATCTTTACGATTATACGAAAAAACTCTCCAAAACAAGCCGTAAAAAAACTTATTAATTTAGCCAATAAAAACGGAGGAACCGATAACATAACGGTTTTGGTTTTCTCTAACGAGGAGGCCGGCAGTGATTGATAAAGTTTTAAATGGACGGTATAAAATCAAGGGACTTATCGGCAAAGGCGGCATGGCTTACGTTTACAAAGCCGTTGACCTAAAACTCAATCGAGAAGTTGCCGTAAAAGTCTTAAGAGAAGAATATACCGAAAACGAACAATTTATTAAAAAGTTTGACCGCGAATCGCAGGCAGCTGCTGGCTTAACTCACCCAAATATTGTTTCGGTGTACGACGTAGGGGTTGAAGATAACATCTACTACATCGTCATGGAATACGTCGACGGGATCACACTAAAACAATATTTGAATAAAAAAGGATCTTTAGATTATTACGAAGCCACGCAGTTTATCTTAGAGATTGCCGGTGCTTTAAAGTGCGCTCACGAACATAAAATCATACATCGGGACATTAAACCGCATAACATCCTTTTAACCAAAGAGCTTACCCCAAAAGTTGCGGACTTCGGGATCGCCCGAGCCATTACGTCGTCGACCGTGACGGTCACGAATCAAACGATGGGTTCGGTCCATTATATCTCGCCCGAACAAGCAAGAGGGGGATTTGTCGATGAGTGTTCCGACTTATATTCGCTAGGGATTATGTACTACGAACTCTTGACGGGTCAATTACCGTTTGACGCCGAGAGTTCGGTTTCTATTGCGATCAAACACATTCAGGAACCTATTGTCCCGCCTAAAGAACTTAATTACAATATTCCGGACTCCGTCAATGAGGTCGTAATTAAGCTGACGCAAAAAAAGCCGGAAGACCGTTATCAAAACATGCAGGAGTTGATCGATGACCTCGATCTGCTTTTGGACGATTTTGACGTTGATCTTCCGAATAGTACGGTCCAGACGGCTCCTTTAGACTCGTTCGGTGGGGATCTCTTTACGATCGAAGACGACTCGGGACCAATCAGTAATCTGCAGACGGACGTCGTTGCAAAACCAACCAAAGATTACAGAGGTTGGATCATTTTTGCGGTAGTTTTTTTGATCTTACTTTTAGCGGCCGGATTGTTTACGGCCAATAGCGTCATGAACCGTCAAGTGGTCGTTCCGAACGTCACGAACATGCCGCTTCAAGAGGCCATCCAGTCCATAGAAAACGTGGGACTAAAGGCGGTCGTTGAAAAAGAAACGTATCACTCAAGCGTTGCTTCAGGAAACGTGATCTCTCAAAATCCTGCTAGTGGGACCAACGTTCGCGAAGGAAGCGAAATAGCTTTAACCGTTTCACAAGGTCTAGAATCGATTTTGGTTCCAAACGTCATCGGAAAATCCGAAGAGGCGGCGAGTTCACAACTAAGCGAAAGCGGCTTTAACGTAGACGTTGAGAGGGAATACAACAGTAACTACGAAAACGGAAGCGTCTTTAACATGAATCCGGAGCCCGGAACTAAACTATATCAGGGCCAAACGGTCACGCTTTACGTTTCAATGGGGGTAGACAACATTACCGTACCAGGAATCGTTGGACTGACCCAATCCGATGCGGAAAACCGTCTGACGAGTAACGGACTTAACGTCGGAACGGTTACCCAACAGACGAGCACGTCTTATGCTGCGGGGGTCGTCGTATCGCAATCGCCGGCAGAAGGGACCAGAGTGGAACGCGGAACCTACATCAGTTTTGTGGTTAGTACCGGACCTCCGAGTTCTTCGGGATTAAATCAACCTTCCGGTGAAAACCAGGACGATTCGACCGATCAAGATAATCAAGGAAATAATAATAGTTCAAATAATTCAAGTAATTCCGGGAATTTAAGTTCAAGCAATTCAGGTTCCGGAACAACGAGAAGTACGGCAATGGAAGAATAAATGACGATCAAGGGCAGAATAATCAAAGGAATCGGCGGTTTCTATTACGTGGAACCGACCGATTCCCTTTTTTTAGACCAACCTTACGAATGCAAAGCGTTGGGTAAATTCCGGTATGAAAAAAACCGGCCTTTCGTGGGAGATCTTGTAGAAATACAAGAGCAAAAAGGACAGTGGGTCATAACCAAGATTTTAAAGCGGACTAATAAGTTGATACGGCCACCCGTTAGTAACGTAGACCTGGCCCTACTTTGTATTTCAGTGGATCAGCCCAAACCGGATTTAGAGCTTTTAGATAAACTCACGGTCAATAGTTTTAACAATTCTATAAAACCGGTCATCTGTCTAACAAAGATCGACCTCGATCCTGAAAAAGCTGAGGAAATTGCAGAAATTTATAAAAAAGCCGGGTTTGGAGTATTAAAACTCTCGACCGTCGTAAAAGACGATATCGAAAAACTTTACGATTTATTAAAAGGTCAAGTGGCTTTTTTGGCCGGACAGTCTGGGGTTGGAAAATCCACACTAGCCAACCGTTTCTGTGAAAATCAAATGCAGACCGGAGACATCAGTATAAAACTAAAACGTGGCAAACATACGACCCGCCACGTCGAACTGTTAAAGACTAAGATTGGGAGTTTTTTATTAGATACGCCCGGATTTTCGTCTATCGAGCTGGAAGATACACTTGAAGCGGAAGACTTGAAGTACTTTTTTCCGGAATTTGAAGACTTTAAATGCCGTTTTAATAACTGTAACCATTATAAAGAACCCGGTTGTGCGGTTAAAGATGGAGTCAAAAAAGGCCAAATAAGTAAAAGCCGTTATTTGAGTTATAAGAAACTTTATGAGTTTCTTAAGGAGAGAAAGCCCTATTAAAAAAGCGATCATTTTTGCCAACGCTACGTACGAAGATTTAAATTTCTACGAAAAGCTTATAGATAAACATAAAAACTATACGCTTATTGCCGTTGACGGAGGTTTAAATCTTTTTTATAAGTTAAAGAAAAAACCCGACTTAATTATTGGAGATCTCGATTCGGTCGATAAGAAAGTTTTAAAAAAGTTCAAAAAGATAAAAAGAAAGACTTTTCCCGAGATAAAAGATTTTACCGACACCCGTTCGGCTTTAGAGTACTTACAAAAAAGTGGGTGCAAAAAAGTTATTATGACGGGGGTGTGGGGAAACCGGATTGACCATAGTCTGGCCAATATTTCTTTACTTGAGAGATTTTCTAAGAAAATGGACATTAGTCTTTTAAACGAACACAATAAGGCAAAAGTTTATTTTGCTCCGGTCGAACTTGATCTTCACCTGAAAAAGGGTACGACTTGTTCTTTATTAGCATTAAACGAAGAATTAAGAGGAATTTCTCTGGAAGGATTTTTCTATCCGCTCGAAAAGTTTGATTTAAAAAGAATCGACGCGGACCGCTGCGTTAGTAACGTAGCCGTAAAAAATAAGCAGAAAATTAAGATTGAAAGTGGAACCGTACTTTTAGACATAATAAAAGATCCCGATAAGTGATCGGGATCTTAAGCTCTTTCGACTTTACCGGAACGAAGGCAACGGGTACAAACATTAACGCGTTTTACTGTTCCGTTTTCTTTTATTCTAACTTTTTGTAAATTTGGCTTCCAAACTCTTTTGGTTTTCTTATGCGAGTGGGAAACATTATTTCCTGACTTGACAGATTTTTTACAAACGTAACATTCTCTCGGCATATTTCCCTCCTTTTTTAAAATCAACTCAAATATTTTACCACCGACTTGAAAGAAATACAAGCTCGAGATAAAAAGGTTCCGGATTTTTGATCAAGTAAAGGATTTTTTGGTTAACAAATCCAACAACAAAGCCCTTTCTAAGAAATGACCCTTTTTTTGGTTCACCGAAACCTGTTTTGCGAGGGGCTGTTTTTATTTTCTTTCAATTACGATTTTCATTTTTTATTCTAGTATCAACTCAAGAACAAAAATAAATTCAATAGTAACAAATGCCCATCTTATAATAAAATTAATATAATCGGAAAATTTCAATGAACTCGAAAATTAATTTTATATTTTGCAGTGACTATTTTAATCCCAACAAAATCGATTACTCCTTCGAGGAAGAATACAATGCCGTGAAAGAAAAATTCCCTGCTGCACTGTTCAGTTTTGAGGATTTTCTTGAAGGCAAACTTAAATTAAAAGGCGATTCAATAAGCGGAACAACAGTATACCGTGGCTGCAGGGCATCCTCATAAAAAATCCCTAGAGCAAAAGAAGACGTCGCATATTGCTTTCGGCTTTAAGAATTGTTAGGCTATCGAAAAACGCTAGTTCTAGAAAGACGGTCCTAACAATGGAACTAAAAATTCTTGAGCCGGAAGTCATTGGATCTTTCAAAGAAAAAGTAGGGCCCCTGGAAGATACAGCGGACAACCGCGGAAAACACTATGGTCTTAGCGATATCCTTTGCTTAACTACGATTGGATTACTCCGAAACGAGAACGATTTTTGCAACATCGAGCGAACTTTAAAGATGGATGAAAAAGCCATCACCGAATTTTTGGGAATAGAGGCCATTCCAAGCGACGATACCATGCGCCGAAGACTAGAGGAAGTCGATCCCAAAGCTCTGAGCCGGTTTTTGGACGACGAAGACCCGGACGAAGAATTCATCATCCTCGACGGCAAGGGCCTCAACGCGAGCGCAAGTACGGAAAAAGAAGGCGGCGTGACTCCTTACATCCTAAATGCCCAAAACGGAGTCACAAAAAAATGCATCGGAGCCGTTTACGTCGGTTCCAAGGAGTCCGAAAAGACCAAAGCGATCGATCTGATAAAGTTGATCGGACGAACGAACCGGACCTTCACCGGGGACGCCGCCCTAAACACCCGGCCCATCAGAGATCTTCTCCATAAAACCGGAAACCGCTACGTCTTTCCGCTCAAAGGCAACAACAAAACGATGGAAAGAAAGGCCAAGGCCCTTTTTGATGAAGCCGAAGAGATAGACTACTTTAAAAAGAACCGTAGGTTCTACTTTCCCGAAAACGTAAAAATCCACGATACCTTTGGAGACGGAGCCTACACGACGAGCACCGAACTGGAAAGTGGGCATTTTCGGGAAGAATACCGAAAGTATTCCCTGCTCGTGCTCCCGCCGGAATTTCAAAAAGAGTTTTCGGACCCGAACATCAAAGCCATCGGCAAGGTGGTCCGTAAGACCAAGCAGTTAAAACCCAACGTCGGTAGAAAAACGCAGCAAAAACAGGCCCGAAGGCAAAACCGTCGTAAAAAGAGCAAGAAGAAAAGCCGTCCGCTAACTTCCAATAAAGTACGCTTCGTCGAGACCGAGCAGATCGTCTACTACAATATGAACTTTGTTCCGAAAGACGTTGTGGAGTTCGCCCGTTACGTCAGAGAGGAATGGAGCATTGAAAACAAGCTGCATTATATCCTGGATGAAGTCTTTAGAGAGGACCGCTCGACTTTAAGAAGGAAAAAACTGAGACTGAACATGGCCACTTTACGCAGGATCGTCTTTAATCTACTGCTTTCGGTAGGCCTGACCGATGAAAAAGCGCCTAAATACAAAGAAACGCCTCATACCAAGCGCGCTTTCTTCGCTAAAAACTTAGCTGGAGTTCTAGCTTTGATCTCCGGACCCATGAGTGAAGAAGAGATGGTCTGGCTGAAAACGCTCATAGCAGAGGCATTCGTTGAAAAAATAGAGCAAACGCTTGGGGCGTTCGCCCAACAAATAATCAGATAGATACTCTATCATCAACGAAGCCTTTTTTCAAGAGCCGGTCAAAAAAATCGCCGAATTCCCCCTGGGGATCGTCTACCCTTTTTTAGGGATTAGATTTAAAAACGCAGGCGGCGTTTTAATTCTAACCTGGATTTTAGGAAAACTTGGCCCTTATTAGCAATCTTTCAAAGACCTTTTTACTGGAAACGTTGTTATCTCCCTGTCTGGGGTACAGCATTTACCGGTTATGGATTTTTTATGAGGATACCCTGGATAAGAACTGTAAAACTGAGTTTTTAATCAGTTAGCCTAAAATTATTTTAGTAACGTATATTTACGGATTTTTCCATAAAATTATACCTTAATTTTACTAAAAATAAAAGAGTAAAATTATGGTATAAGAAAAAAATATAAATAAAAGCCGAATAAAACTATATTATTGTTCTTAGTTTTATTCGGCTTTAATTTTGATCAGTCGTTTTTGATTAAAATCCGCATGATTTCTATAATATTTTTCTGATTTTTGGAACTGAGCCTAGAAAATAGAGATTCGAGTTCCTTATTTTCGATGTTTCTTCCCGAAATGAAATATTCCGGGTTTTCGTTTAAAGCTTCCGCGATCTTAAACAATTTTTTTATGCTTATATTGGAACGACCGGTTTCAATATCGGACAGATACTTGGCTCCAATATCAATTTTTTCCGCTAATTTTTCTTGAGTCAACTTCGCTTCCAACCGTTTTTCCCGTATTCGGCCGCCAATGACTTTACTTATTTCGTTTTTCATTCATTAATTCTTAACTTAGAAAAAATTGAATATGGATAACGTCAATTCCGAAACTACGTAAATATACAGAATAAACTCTGCTTTTATTTAATAAAGAATAGGAGTGAGAATTATCATCTTTAAGTTAAGAGAATTCTTTCCTTATTAGGTATTAAATTTAAAATTAAATTGTGGGGGTTTGTAATTTAGTCCCAAAATCACAAGAGGACTCGTTTAAGAACAATACTATCCTTACTGGTTTTATTTAACTCCATAATCATATATTAAAACTGATCATCTTTGGGTACGGATACGATTTCAACTTTGAAAAACTACCTATATTAATAGCAGTTGTAACCGGACAAAAATGGTTTAAAGGAATTCTCTGTAGAAGTCTTATCTTCCGTCTTAAAAACTAGATTCACTGATAAACAAAGATACCGTTAGATCTATAGGGGAGATTAAAAACTATAGTTATGAGACAGTAAAAAATTATTATTTCAATCAAGTTTTAAGGAAAGATTGTCTTTGATTACGGGTAAAAAAACATAAAGGGGAAATAGGGATTTGTTTTCGTTTTCAAAAGCCATTCCCTATGAAGTTTTGTTAGAATTATATTAACCCCAAAATAGGAGAATTTTGATGAAAATCGAAAATGAATTAGGATTTATCGATATTTCTAGAAAAGCCATCGCCGATATCGTCAGTTATACGGTTATGAACTGTTATGGAGTCGTAGGAATGTCCAGATCAATCGGAAGAGAAGAGCTCCTAGAGATCTTGACCGGTAGCCTGGCTTCGCATGGTGTGATTATTCGGAACGTTCCGGGTAACATGATCGATATTGACGTTTTTGTCATTATTGAACAATCCGTCAAAGTTTCCGTTGTAGCCGAAAATATCATAGATGCGATCAAATACGCGGTTGAACAACAGACCCAAATAAAAGTTCATAAAGTTGACGTAAATATTGTTGGAATAAGGATGTAGGTTCGATATGAGTAAAGAAAAGATCGATGGAAAACTGTTACGCAAAATGTTTGAATATGGGGCAAAAAATCTAGAGCTCCACAAACAACAGGTAGACGAACTTAACGTTTTTCCGGTTCCAGACGGGGACACCGGAACCAACATGTCAATGACGATCACCAACGCCGTCGGTGATTTGGGACAGCTGGAAAAAGACCAGATCTATTCGGTCGCAAAAACGATCTCGAGTGGCGCGCTTATCGGAGCCCGTGGAAATTCGGGGGTCATCTTATCGCAGCTTTTCCGGGGTCTCGCGGCCGGCATGAAAGAAGAAAGCGCCGTAACGAAGGAAGTCTTAGCCAAGAGCCTACTCGAAGCTTCGAACACGGCCTATAAAGCCGTGATGAAACCGACCGAAGGGACGATTTTAACCGTCGCGCGTGAGATGGCTGAGTTTGCCAACGACAATCTGGAAGCTTACGAAGATAAACCGATCGAGGAATTTTTCGAAGGCATCGTTGAAGCCGGAAATAAAGCCCTACAGTCGACCCCTGAAATGCTTCCGGTCTTAAAAGAAGCCAACGTCGTCGACTCCGGTGGACAAGGCCTCATGTTTATCATGGAAGGCGCTTTTAAAGCCTTAACCGATAAAGAACTGGCTTCACCCATCGAGCTAAAAATAGGAAGCAGAGACCGTTTTGTCGATGACTCTCACATGAGACCGGAAGACATCACCTTCGGTTACTGTACCGAGTTTTTGATCCGCGACGCGCAGGACGCGGATGAAGACGCTCTTAGAGAATACCTTAACACGATCGGCGACAGCACTTTAGTTATAAAAGACGACGACATCATAAAGGTACACGTTCATACCGATCATCCGGGAAAAGCTTTTGAAAGGGGACTGGAGATCGGACCGTTATCGAGCATGAAAGTGGACAACATGCGCGAAATGCTCGGAGACGTCGAAGAAGCGGAAATCGTCGACGAAGGCCCACCGAAACGTTACGGTTTTGTGGCGGTATCGCCCGGAAACGGTATAACCGAAATATTTGAAAATTTAGGGATTACCAAAGTCATTCAGGGCGGTCAGACGATGAACCCGTCTACGCACGATTTTCTCGAAGAGATCAAACTGATCAACGCGGAACACATTTTCCTGTTCCCAAACAACGGTAACATTATTCTTGCCGCCGATCAGGCGAAATCGATTTCAGAAAAAGACATCCACGTGATCCCTTCAAAAACGATCCCACAGTGCATTGCGGCGATGATCGCCTTTAATCCCGACGACGGTTTTGACGACAATACGGAGCGGATGGATGCCGCGCTGCAAGACATCATTAGCGCGGACGTAACTTACGCCGTCAGAAATACGAAGATCAACGGGAAAAAGATCAAAAAGGGCAATATCATCGGTATTAGCCAGGGTGAGATCCTAGCCCAGGGCAAGCACGTCGATCCGGTCGTAGAAGATTTGATCGGGGAGCTTTCCCACGACGAGAGCAGTTTCGTCTCCCTCTATTACGGGAACGACGTGACCGAAAAAGACGCCGACCATTTGCTTAAAAAATTAGAAGAAAAGTTTGACGATTACGATTTTGAAGTAGCTTACGGTGGTCAACCGCTTTATTATTATATTATTTCAATCGAGTAAAGCTTTCCTTAGTGGAAAGCTTTTTTTCGTATGGCACTTAATTTAACCGAAATTAAAGGCTTGGGTCCGAAACGACTTAAGAGCCTGCAAAACGCGGGGATAGAAACGGTCGAGGACCTGTTAAATACGTTTCCTTACCACTACGAGGATAAGACCGTAACCGGTTTTATCGATGAGAGCCTAGAAAAAAAGCTGACGGTCAAGGTCAAAGTTAAGGAGCGGGGGAAAGTGCGCTACCTTGAAAGAAAGCGCTCGGTCCTCATCGTTCCGGTTTTTGACCAAAAAGGAACAGAGGCCGATCTCGTCTTTTTTAACCAACCCTACCAGATAAAAAGGTTTTTAAAAGATAAAGTCTTTTATATCTACGCTAAGGGTAGTCTTAAAGACGGCCGTTATAAGTTCTACTCTCCAAAATTTGCGGAAGGCAACGACGCTAAGGATTTTTTTACGATCGATCCGGTCTATAAGAAGTTTGACGGGATTCCGGAAGCGGCTTTAAAAAAATTTATTCACACAGCCCTTGAATTTAGTGAGTTAAAAGACTTTTTACCGCTCTACCAAAGGGAGCGCTATGACTTAATGGATCTAACAGAGGCCTACCGTCAAATCCACTTTCCGGAGAGTAAGGAAAGACTCGAAAAAGCCATCGAGCGGATTAAATACAACGAGGCCCTGCGGATAAATACGGGTATTTACTGGTCAAAGAGCGAAGTCCAGGAAAGTGAGATCAAACTCGAAAACGTAGAGCTCGTAGATCAACTGATTAAGTCGCTTCCCTTTAAACTCACTGGTGCCCAACAAAAAGTTTTAAACGAGGTCTATAAGGACTTAAACGGCTCCCACCTGATGAACCGGATGATCGAGGGAGACGTCGGAAGCGGCAAAACCATCATCGCCGTTATCGTCGCTTATCTTTTTAGCCTAAACGGCCTGCAAACGGCTTACATGGCCCCGACGGAGATCCTAGCCCGTCAGCACTACGAAAATTTTAAAAAACTGCTCGAACCCTTTGGCTGTAAAATCGCTTTACTTACGGGCTCGGTAAAGCCCAAAGAAGCCTTAGAGATCCGGGAGAAACTAAAAAGCGGCGAGATCGACATCGTCGTGGGGACCCACGCGCTCATACAGGAGAGTACGGTTTTTTATAATATCGGGCTTGTCATCACCGACGAACAACACCGCTTCGGGGTAAAACAGCGCGGTCTTTTCGGAAACAAGGGTAACGTCCACACGCTGGTTATGAGCGCAACGCCCATCCCCAAAACCCTGATGCTAACGCTCTTTGGGGACCTTGATCTTTCGGTGATAAACGAGCTTCCACAGGGAAGAAAGAAAGTTTCCACCTACTTTTATACCAGTAAAAAGATCCCCAAAATCCTCGATTTTATAAAAGGGCAGGTAAGTGAGGGCCATCAGGCTTTTATCGTTTGTCCCTTTGTCGAAGAGAGCGAAGAGATGAAAGAGGTTTCTTCGGTAAATGAGACTTATGAAATGGTAAAAGATTACTTCGGGGATAGCCTAAAGGTAGGCCTGCTTCACGGTAAACTCGACCAACAACAAAAGGAAGAAGAAATCGAAAAGTTCGAGTCGGGAGAGACCGACGTACTGGTCGCGACTTCCATTATAGAAGTCGGGATCAATATCCCCAACGTCTCTACGATCGTGATCTTATCGGCGGACCGCTTTGGGTTGAGCCAACTCCACCAGCTGAGGGGAAGGACCGGGCGGAGCGACATCAAGTCCTACTGTTTTCTCGTTTCCGACAACGTAAGTGAACTTAATCTTGAGCGCATGAAAACCATCGTCAACTGCCACGACGGCTTTAAGATCGCCCAAAAGGACCTCATGATGCGCGGACCTGGTGAGTACTTCGGGTTTCGCCAGCACGGCTTTTCCAACGTAAAATTCATCCACCCGTACAGGGACCGGGAGATTTTTAAAAAGACCAAAGAAATGATCGACGAGATCTTTAGATCAACGAGTAAAGAAGATATGATCTGTAAAGATTATTTAATTGCAAATTTCAACCGAGAACTTTCTTTGGTCAGCATGAACTGATGAGAATTATTGCAGGAGATAAAAAGGGGCTTAACTTGACCTCCCTAAAGGGAGACGCGGTCCGTCCCACGACCGATAAGATCAGAGGGGCCATCTTTTCAATGTTGGGTAGTCTTGGTATTACCCAAGACGTGTTCGTCGACTGCTTTGCCGGAACCGGCGCGATGGCGATCGAGGCGTTAAGCCGTGGCTTTAAAGAAGTCTACCTATTTGATTCAAGTAAAAAAAGTATTTCTATAATAAAGAAGAATCTTGAGCTTTCAGGGTACGAGGCGGAGGCCAAACTTTATCACTGTAAGGCCTTGGCGGGACTTGAGATGTTAAAAGGCAGGAAAGTCGACGTTTTCTTCATGGACCCGCCATATAAAAAACTTGACCTTATTTTTCCTCTTCTCGATTATATAAAACAAAATAACATCTTAGCTGAAAATGGTGTTATCATGATAGAGCACGATAAAGGTGATATAATAATCGAACGTATCAAAGATTTTACTTTTATCAAAGAAAAAAAGTACGGCAATACCGTAATCACAATATTTGGATGAAAAATGTAGTCGTTTTTCCGGGTTCCTTTGATCCGGTTACTATAGGACACGTCGATATAATAAAAAAAGCTTCCGAGATTTTTGACCGGGTGATCGTGCTCGTGATGAAGAACGTTCAAAAAAAGGGGCTTTTTAGCTACGAACAACGGAAGATTTTGATCGAAAGCGCGATCGAGGATATAGACAACGCTTCCGTACAGATTAGTACGGGGACCCTGGTCGATTTTATGAACGAGCATTCGCTCGAGATCATCGTCAAAGGTTTGCGTAATAGCGAAGATTTTATCTATGAACGGGATATGGCTTATATTAATAAAAAGCTTTCTGGAAATATAAAGACTTTATTTCTTTTAACCGATTCTGATGAAATTATGATAAGTTCAAGCGTAGTTCGCGAATTGATTGCTTATGGTATGAGTTTAAAAGGTTTTGTCCCTAAGAAAGTCGAGGACAAAATATGGGAAATAGTTGATGAACAAAGCGTATGAATTATTAGAAGAATTGGAAGCGTTATTAGAAAAAGCTACCCCCGTTCCATTTGTAGCCAAGTCCTTGGTTTCGGTTGAGGATGCACTGGAGATCTTAGACGAGATCAAACAGGAACTGCCTTCCGAAATCGAAGAAGCCCAAAGAATTGTTCAGAACAAAACGCAAATTTTGATCGAAGCTCAAAACGACGCCGAAACGCTCGTAAACGAAGCCGAAAAGAAGATGCGCATGATGATCGACGAAAACGAGATCACCAGAGCCGCTACAAAGGAAGCCGAGACCATTCTAGAAAACGCTCAAACCACCGCAAAAGAGATCCGTATCGGAACTCAAAAATATACCGATAACATTTTACACAACTTACAAAGGGAATTAAACGAGCTGTTTAAACATATCGAAAACAACCGGGAAGAGATGAAGTCGATGGGCCAAAACTCGGATTAATCTCGAACTTCCGGTTAATAACTTAGAGGGTCAACTGGAATTAACATTTAAGAGCTGTGAAGCTCTTTTTTTTTGAGACCATAAAGCCTACTTAAAACTCAAAGTTTGAAGTTGACTCAAACCAGCTTCAAGCTGAAAGTTTAGCCTAAGCTTTGCAACAAAAGCTACGT